>DXLM01000054.1 GCA_019414725.1 Bacteroides sp. | reverse complement strand
TTGAGCGGAAAACGAGACTCGAACTCGCGACCCTAACCTTGGCAAGGTTATGCTCTACCAACTGAGCTATTTCCGCAATTTCCGCTTTCGGTTTTAACTATTTCCCAGCTGTTTCCCGATTGCGGATGCAAAGGTAGTGCTTTTTTCTAAACTTCCAAAAATTTTCTATACTTTTTATAGTACTTTTATTACATTATTTCATCAAACTCCTCATAGTCAATATAAAACAAAAGTTTTTTTTACTTACTATCAAGACATACGGTCACGATAATCCTCATATCGGAAGTCTTTATATACTTCCAATGTATTATCTGTATGCCAAATAGCAATAGAAGGGTGATGGATTCCATTAAACATGTTTGTTTTTACCATAGTGTAATGAATCATATCTTCCAAAACAATGCGTTCTCCTATCTGTAACGGATGGTCAAAACACCAGCTACCCATATAGTCGCCACTTAAGCAACTGTTTCCACCCAAACGGTAAACATTCTCTTCCGTTAAAGCTGTTTTTATCGCATCGACTGGTAAAGTTTTGGCACCACGCACTGCCGGCTGATAAGGCATTTCAAGACAGTCGGGCATGTGACAAGTAAAGCTAACGTCCAAAATCGCGGTTTTTATCCCCCGGTTTTCCACTATATCGACAACAGAAGCTACCAAAGGTCCGGTCTGCCAAGTAAAAGCCGAACCCGGTTCTAAAATAATCTCCAAATGAGGATAACGGGCTTTCAAGTTTTTTAATAAAGAAATAAGATGCTCCGTATCATAATCTTTACGTGTCATCAAGTGTCCCCCTCCCAAATTCAACCATTTTATTTGTGGAAACCAAGAAGCAAACTTCTCTTCTATGTGCTGCAAAGTATGCTCTAATTCATAAGAACTGGATTCACAATGACAATGACAATGGAAGCCCTCGATGCCCTCCGGTAAAGTTTCAGGAAGCAAATCGGCCGTCACCCCAAAACGCGTACCGGGAGCACAAGGATTATAAAGTTCCACCTCTACTTCCGAATATTCAGGATTGATGCGGATACCACAGGTTATCTTTTCTCCAAAGGCCTCAACCATAGGATAAAAACGCCGGAACTGACTGAAAGAATTAAAGGTTATATGACTGCTGCATCGCATGATAACCGGAAAATCAGTATCCGTATACGCCGGAGAATAAGTATGGGCCTTACTGCCAAATTCTTCATACGCCAAACGGGCTTCATATACGGAACTGGCTGTAGTATAACGAATGTATTCCCTGAAAATGGGGAATGATTTCCACATGGCAAAAGACTTGAAAGCCAAGATGATCTCAACTCCGGCTCGGTCTGCCACACTCTTTATCAAACTCAGATTCTTTCTGAGCAATGCTTCATCCATTACATAGCATGGAGAAGGTACTTTATGGATATCTATCATTTTTGTATCAGAATTCTATTAAAATATTTATTCTATTCCACAACTTTGAATCGGGCAAATTTCAGTAATAATTGTTTTTCTCCGGCATTCCGGAAACGGACAGTCGCTTTGCTGTTCTCACCAATTCCTTCCACCTTTATCACATCGCCTATTCCAAAACGCTCATGCTCTATCACCTGCCCTGCCTGTACATTCACCGGCAAGTTTCTCGCTGCGGACGGCTTTGAGACCGTTTCCGGACCAACCTTGGTCAAATTACGTGGTATACTGGGACGAATAATCTCAACTTTCGGTCTTTCTCCAACTAAAAATGTTTTCTGACCACCAGAGATGTTCGATGAAGAACGCCCGTAAGAAGACTGAGAAGCAGGTTCGTCAAACAAGGAACGAGCCGCACGTTCATTTTGCTCACGACAGAAACGGCTGGCTCTCTCGTCTATTCTCCGGGCCATCTGTTCCTCCTGAGGTAACTTCAGGAAATGTACATCAATATCTTTCAAGAAACGGCTAGGGCTACTGAACTCCATCTTTCCATATTTAAACCGACTCTTGGCAAAAGACAAATAGCAATGCTCTTCGGCACGTGTAATCGCCACATAAAACAAGCGGCGCTCCTCTTCCAGCTCCTTATACGAATTGAGTGACAAAGCACTGGGAAACAAGTTCTCTTCCATCCCAACTACAAAGACGTTTTTAAACTCCAAGCCTTTAGCAGAGTGAATGGTCATCAAGGTAATCTTCTCGGCATCCCCCTCTTTCTCGTTATCCTGGTCTGTCAACAGAGAAACCTCCGACAGAAAATCCGTCAACAGGATGTTTTCATTCCCTTCTTCTTCACGGGTTGCACAAAAATCGTGCATACCGTTTATCAGTTCTTCAATATTCTCCTGACGGCTCAGATTTTCAGGATCATTGCTCTGATAAATCTCATTCATAATGCCGGATTGACGAACAATCATTGCTCCCAATTCGTATGCATTCTTCTTCGGGACCTCCACTATAAAACTTTCTACCAGTTCACGAAACCCCTGTAATTTAGTATGCATACCCTTGTTAATATTCAAGCCGTATGCCAACGGCTCTTCCAAAACCATCCAAAGACTGACATGATGCTGTGCAGCCGCATCAATGACCTTGTTCAACGTAGTATCCCCGATTCCTCGCGCCGGATAATTCAACACCCGCTTAAAAGCCTCCTCATCATTCGGATTTACCGCCAGACGGAAGTAAGATATAACGTCTTTAATCTCCTTGCGTTGATAAAAAGAAAGTCCTCCGTAAATCTTATAAGGTAGAGCACGCTTCCGCAAAGCCTCCTCAAAAATACGGCTCTGAGCATTTGTACGGTATAAAATAGCAAAATCATTATAAGAATAATGTTCCCGCGAACGCAGTTTCACAATCTGGTTGGCAACAATCTCCCCTTCCTCCACATCACTGTAGGCATTGAAAACTCCGATAGGCTCCCCTTTCGCTTTTTCCGAAAATACCTCCTTCCTTATCTGCTCGCTATTTTTCTCTATCAAACTGTTTGCCGCGCATACAATGGTCTGGGTAGAACGATAGTTCTGCTCCAATTTAAAAAGCTTGGCTCCCTTATACAGCTGAGTAAATTTCAATATATTGTCAATATTAGCCCCTCGGAAGGAATAAATACTTTGTGCATCATCCCCCACTACGCATACACGCTGATGTTCTTGGGTAAGCTGAAGCACAATGCTGTGTTGCGCAAAATTAGTATCCTGATACTCATCCACCAGCACATAACGGAACTGCTCCGCATACTTACGGCAGATTTCGGGATGATCGCGGAATAACATATAAGTATAAACCAACAAATCATCAAAATCCATCGCATCGCTTTGGCGACAACGTTCCCAATATCGTCGGTAAATATCACGGGTAGCGGGTACTTTGGCATTCAGATCATACTGATAAAGCTCTGCGTTCGAAACATATGCATCGGGAAAAACCAAGTGGTTTTTCGCATTGCTGATACGCGCCTGTATCACCCCCGGTTTATAGGTTTTATCATCCAATTGCATTTCTTTTACAATAGACTTGATCAAACTCTTCGAATCTGAAGAATCATAGATGGTAAAATTGGAGGTAAAGCCGACAGCCTGTGCCTCACACCGCAGGATACGCGAAAAAATGGAATGGAACGTTCCCATCCATAAATAGCGTGCCTGATCGCCCACCTGACGGGCTATACGCTCTTTCATTTCACGAGCAGCCTTATTGGTAAAAGTCAATGCCAGAATAGACCAAGGAGTATATCCCCGCTCCAGTAAATAAGCTATTTTATAAGTCAGTACGCGTGTCTTCCCCGAACCTGCTCCGGCTATCACCAAAGAGGGACCTTCGTTGTAAAGCACCGCATTGCGCTGACTTTCATTCAATTCTTCTAAATAGTTCGTCATAAATTTCACCTTTCGCCCGCAAAGATAGAGAAAGTTTGAGTTTATCAGAACAATTCTATGCTCAATAATGTTATTATGATAGAAGTTTAATTAAAACCTCGACTAAAAATGAATATATTATTAACCACTTTAATTTCATTAGTTATGACTTACGAAATGCCCAAACTCCCGTATGCAAACAACGGACTCGAACCTGTAATCAGTCAGGCTACTATAGACTACCATTATGGCAAGCACTTACAAACATACGTAAACAATTTGAACTCTTTGGTTCCGAGTACAGAATTTGAAGGAAAGACCGTAGAGGAAATTGTTGCATCAGCTCCCGACGGAGCGATATTCAACAACGCCGGACAAGTATTGAACCATACATTATATTTCCTTCAGTTCACCCCCAAACCCAACAAGCATGAACCGTCCGGCAAATTGGCAGAAGCCATCAACCGGGACTTCGGAAGCTTTGAAAACTTCAAGAAAGAATTCAACGCCGCTTCCACAGGACTGTTTGGTTCGGGCTGGGCTTGGCTTTCTATAGACAAGCAAGGAAAACTACATATCACCAAAGAGCCAAATGGAAGCAACCCGTGGCGTGCAGGCCTGAAACCATTGCTGGGTTTCGATGTATGGGAACATGCTTACTATTTGGATTACCAGAACCGCCGTGCAGATCATGTGAACAAGTTATGGGAAATCATTGACTGGGATGTAGTAGAAAAACGTCTATAAAAGAACCCTTAACTATACATCATAATAAAGCTGCCTCGCACCCTATTCATTCAGGGAGCGGGGCAATCTGCTTTAAGATGCAAAGATACAGCAGATATGCATTCATCCTTTTACAAGAATAAACAAGCATAATGCAAGATAATCATAAAAAAACATTCTTCCACAAAAAATAAAGCAGTCTGTTGTAGCATTATTCATTTCTTTCCCATATCTTTGCCATCGTAAAACAAAGGGGTGCCCCACGTAAACAGCGGACGGGCTGAGATTATACCCTGTGAACCTGATGCGGTTAGTACCGCCGAAGGGATTGTTACTTCTTACCTCATACCATCCGGTCAAAAAGCAACTCTTTGTATTTACAAGTAAATTCATAAACTGATATAGTATGAAACTGACAGTAAACAGCAAAGAAACCGAAGTAAAGGACGGATGCACCATAGCCGAACTTTCCACCTTTCTGGCACTTCCTGAGAAAGGTATCGCCATAGCGGTAAACAACCGGATGGTTCCCCGTATAGAGTGGGAGAAATGTGTGTTACACCCCAATGACAGTCTGGTAGTCATTAAAGCTGCATGTGGAGGATAAGACCGTGGAACTTCAATTCATCACTCACTTCACCGACACATATTCCTATTATGATTCCGCACGCATGGCCTTGGAAGGCGGTTGCCGCTGGATCCAGCTACGCATGAAAGACACTCCGGTTGACGAAGTGGAACGGGAAGCCATACGCCTGCAAGGCTTATGCAAAGACTATGGAGCGACATTTGTCATAGACGACCACGTGGAGTTAGTTAAGAAAATTCATGCTGACGGAGTGCATTTAGGAAAAAAGGACATGCCCGTAGCCGAAGCACGGGGAATATTAGGAAAAGAATTCATCATCGGAGGCACCGCCAATACATTTGACGATGTAAAGATGCATTACAAAGCCGGAGCTGACTACATCGGCTGTGGCCCGTTCCGTTTTACTACTACAAAAAAGGATCTCTCTCCAGTGCTGGGACTGGAAGGCTACCGTTCCATTATTCTGCAAATGAAAGAGGCAAATATCCATTTGCCCATCGTTGCTATCGGGGGAATTACTTTGGAAGATATCCCTTCCATCATGGAAACGGGAATCACCGGTATTGCCTTGAGCGGAACCATACTCCGGGCGAAAGACCCGGTAGCGGAAACTAAACGAATCATGAATTTATAATAAAATCACAAAATACAATGAAGAAACTGATTATAGCTGGAAAAGAATTTAATTCCCGTTTATTCCTGGGAACCGGTAAATTCAATTCAAACACCGTAATGGAAGAAGCCATTCTGGCATCAGGGTGTGAAATGGTAACCGTAGCCATGAAACGCATTGAACTGGACGATAAGGAAGATGATATGCTGAAACATATCATTCACCCCCACATACAGCTATTGCCCAATACCTCCGGTGTGCGCACAGCCGAAGAAGCCGTCTTTGCCGCACAAATGGCCCGCGAGGCCTTTGGCACCAACTGGCTGAAACTGGAAATTCATCCCGATCCGCGCTACTTGTTGCCAGATTCTACCGAAACATTGAAAGCAACCGAGGAACTAGTCAAACTAGGTTTCGTCGTATTGCCCTATTGCCAGGCAGATCCTACATTATGCAAACGGCTGGAAGAGGCAGGAGCAGCAACCGTCATGCCGCTTGCCGCCCCCATCGGGACAAACAAAGGCTTGCAGACACGTGACTTCCTGCGCATCATTATCGAACAAGCTTCCGTTCCTGTGGTAGTAGACGCCGGAATAGGCGCCCCCAGCCATGCCACCGAAGCGATGGAAATGGGTGCGGACGCCTGTCTGGTCAATACAGCCATCGCAGTAGCCGGCCAACCGGTAGAAATGGCAATAGCCTTCAAGGAAGCTGTCATTGCCGGACGCCGCGCCTATGAAGCAGGCTTAGGAGCAGTAGGACAGAACTTGATCGCATCCGCCTCATCCCCTTTAACTTCATTCTTAGATTAAACAGAAATATGATAGACAAAAAGCAAGATAAAAAAGCATACGCTCATGCAGAAAAGGCATATATGCAAGGAACCCTGTTCCCATACATCAAAGTAGGAATGCAGAAAGTAAACCTGACTCCTACTGTGAACATAGTGAACGGTGAAAAGGTAACAACGCCCAATGCTCCTGTTTATATTTATGACACCAGTGGTCCGTTCAGTGATCCCAATATGGAAATCGATCTGAAAAAAGGACTTCCCCGTATGCGCGAAAGCTGGATTATTGGACGGGGAGACGTGGAAAAACTGCCCTCCATTACCTCAGAATACGGAAAGATGCGCCGTGACGATAAAAGTCTGGACCACCTGCGCTTTGAACACATCGCCCTGCCCTATCGTGCCAAAGCCGGAAAGGCCATCACACAAATGGCATACGCCAAAGCCGGCATAGTTACACCGGAAATGGAATATGTAGCCATCCGTGAAAACATGAATTGCCGGGAACTGGGCATCGACACCTTTATCACCCCTGAATTCGTGCGTGATGAAATAGCCGCAGGGCGTGCCGTACTTCCCGCCAATATCAACCACCCCGAAAGCGAGCCTATGATTATCGGCAGGAACTTTTTAGTGAAGATCAACACGAACATCGGAAACTCCGCCACTACTTCCTCCATTGACGAAGAGGTGGAAAAAGCCGTGTGGAGCTGCAAATGGGGAGGTGATACCCTGATGGATCTCTCGACCGGCGATAACATTCACGAAACACGCGAATGGATTGTCCGCAACTGTCCTGTCCCCGTAGGTACCGTACCTATTTATCAGGCATTAGAGAAAGTAAACGGTAAAGTAGAGAATCTGAATTGGGAGATTTATAAAGATACATTAATCGAACAATGCGAACAAGGAGTGGACTACTTTACCATCCATGCCGGAATACGCCGCCAGAATGTACATCTGGCCGACAAACGTCTGTGTGGCATCGTAAGCCGCGGAGGCAGCATCATGAGCAAGTGGTGTCTGGTACATGACAAGGAAAGTTTCTTATATGAGCATTTTGATGACATCTGTGATATTCTGGCACAATACGATGTAGCCGTATCCTTGGGTGACGGACTTCGTCCGGGCTGTATCGCTGACGCTAATGACGAGGCACAGTTTGCCGAACTGGATACCATGGGTGAACTTGTACTCCGAGCATGGAACAAAAACGTACAGGCATTCATTGAAGGACCGGGGCATGTACCTTTGCATAAAATCAAAGAAAACATGGAACGCCAGATCTCTCACTGTCACAACGCACCGTTCTACACCCTCGGTCCGCTGGTAACGGACATCGCTCCGGGATATGACCATATCACTTCGGCCATCGGTGCCGCACAAATCGGCTGGTTAGGCACTGCCATGCTATGTTATGTCACCCCGAAAGAACATCTGGGATTGCCCAACAAAGAAGATGTACGCATAGGTGTCATCACTTACAAGATTGCTGCCCATGCTGCCGATCTAGCGAAAGGGCATCCAGGCGCACAGATCCGCGACAATGCTTTAAGCAAGGCACGTTATGAATTCCGTTGGCGCGACCAGTTCCATCTGAGTCTGGATCCCGACCGCGCTTTGGAATACTTCAATGAAGGCCGCCATACGGACGGTGAGTACTGTACCATGTGCGGACCCAACTTCTGCGCTATGAAACTGAGCCGCGACTTGAAGAACGTGGGTAATTAAACAACTGACTTTGTAAAAACTATGGAAGATTTCAAGAAAGCACTTGAAGGAACTTTAGGAAGAAAACACATAGACAACATAGTAGATCAAGTGGCCAGCTCCCCCGACCGCTTTGATGCTCTTTATACTCTAACGCAGCATGAAGAAACAAGGATAGCCTGGCGTGCCACTTGGGCTTGTGAAAAACTGAGTTTCCTCCTTCCTTCCCTATTGATGGATAAAAGGGAGGAACTGATGTTACGGGCCATGCAATGCCCCCACGATGGAACAAGACGCCTGCTACTGAATATCCTTCATCATCTTCCTGTCCCGAAGCCTGTCAACGCAGCTTTCTTCGATTTCTGCCTTCAAGGTATGCTATCTTCTGCCGAAAGCGCATCCGGACAAGCCGTCTGCATGAAACTTGCCTACGACATCTGCCTGGAAGAACCGGAACTGACAGGAGAGCTGAAAGCATATCTGGAAAATATGGAACCGGAATACTATACGGTTGCAGTGCAATGTGTCCGCAACAACATCCTAAAAAAAATAAGGTAATGAAGATATTGATACTCAACGGAAGTCCTCGTTGCCAAGGACTTATCAGCCGAATGCTGGACATCATGGCCGAAGAAGCTCGCATACGTGGCGCCGAAGTGGAAGCAATATCCATCCATAAATTGCAGGTACGCCCCTGTACAGGATGCATGGCTTGCCGCAGCCGGCAGGCCTGTGTCCTACCCGAAGACGATGCGCAGCGCACGCTTCAAAAGATACAATGGGCAGACGTGCTGATTGTCGGATCACCCTGCTATTGGGGAAACATGAACGGACATCTGAAAGTAGTGTTCGACCGCATCGTGTACGGCATGATGGGAGAAAGTCCGAAAGGGATCCCCCAAGCGTTGCATAAAGGCAAGAAAGCAGTCATCGTAAGCACCTGCTCCACCCCATGGCCGTTCAATATCTGGTTTAACCAGACACGCGGTGTAGTAAAAGCGTTGCGCGAAATTCTGAAGTGGAGCGGATTCTCTATCAAAGGCGTTATCCAGAAGGGAGGAACGAAGTTACATCCCGAGCTGACGGAAAGCGACAAAAAGAAATGTAGAAAAATAATAAGAAACTTATAGCTTGAAACCTGTTTAAATGCCGAAAAAGTTTAAATAGGCTCTTATAGAAGCGAAATCATCTTATAGAACTATAACAAAAAAAATTATGTTTTCAGAAGAACTTGAAAAAATAGATTGGGAAGAAACCACCAAAACCATCTACTCCAAGACCGAAAGTGATGTGCTCCGCGCTCTTGGCAAGGAACATTGCGATGTGGACGACTTTATGGCGCTCATCTCCCCCGCAGCAGCAAAATACCTGGAGCCGATGGCGCAACTAAGCAAAAAATATACCGAAGAACGTTTCGGCAAAACCATCTCCATGTTTATACCGCTGTATATCACCAACTCCTGCACCAATTCTTGTGTGTATTGTGGTTTCCATATCAGCAACCCGATGGCACGTACCATCCTCACCCCCGAACAGATTGAAGATGAATACAAAGCCATCAAGAAACTGGGGCCTTTTGAGAACCTGTTACTGGTGACCGGAGAGAATCCGGCAAAAGCCGGAGTCCCTTATCTGGCTAAAGCTTTGGACATCGCCAAAAAATATTTCAGCAATCTGAAGATAGAGGTAATGCCCCTCAAAGCCGAAGAATATGCCGAACTGAAAGAACACGGACTGAATGGAGTCATTTGCTTTCAGGAAACTTATAACAAAGCCCGTTATAATATATATCACCCACGCGGGATGAAATCCAAATTCGAGTGGCGGGTAAACGGCTTCGACCGCATGGGTCAGGCAGGAGTCCACTCCATTGGCATGGGAGTACTTATCGGACTGGAAGAATGGCGCACCGATGTGACCATGATGGCTTATCACTTACGCTATCTTCAGAAAAAGTATTGGAAAACCAAATACAGTGTCAACTTCCCCCGTATGCGTCCGGCAGAAAACGGTGGTTTCCAGCCGAATGTCATCATGAATGATCGTGAGTTGGCACAGCTCACTTTTGCCATGCGTATTTTCGATCACGATGTAGATATCTCCTACTCCACTCGTGAACCGGCACAAATCCGCGACAACATGGCAGGGCTAGGAGTGACTACCATGAGTGCTGAAAGCAAAACTGAACCGGGGGGATACTATACCTATCCGCAAGCTTTGGAACAATTCCATGTAAGTGATGAGCGTACAGCCGTAGAAGTAGAACACGCACTGAAATCATTAGGAAGGGAGCCGGTATGGAAAGACTGGGATGTTTCTTTTGACAAGTTCACGCCAATACGATAGATTTTACCCATATTTTTAAAGGAATGGGGCTGTATAAATAATACAAAGCTCCTTTTTTTCAAATTAACAACAAACAAAGTGGAAAGATATAACCGTCAAATTATTCTCCCTGAATTGGGAGAAAAAGGACAACAACGGCTTCAGCAGGCCAAAGTGCTTATTGTCGGTGTAGGTGGTCTGGGATCTCCTGTTGCCTTGTACCTGACAGGAGCCGGAGTAGGTACCATCGGATTAATAGACGATGATGTGGTAAGTGTCAGCAACTTGCAACGTCAAGTACTTTATAGTGAAGCCGAGGTAGGCATGCCCAAAGCTATCCAAGCCAAGAAACGTCTTGAAGCCCTGAACCATGATGTACAAATCAATGCCTATCCCACAAGACTGACTAAAGAGAATGCGGATGAAATTATCCGTACCTACGACATCATTATAGATGGATGTGATAATTTCGCTACCCGCTATCTTATCAATGATATCTGTGTGAAATGGGGAAAAGTTTATGTATATGGTGCCATCCGTGCCTTCGAAGGTCAAGTATCCGTTTTCAATTACCAAGGAGGCCCCGATTACCGCCACTTTTTCCCCGACGAAACAGAAATGCTATCCATGCCCCATCCGCCCAAAGGAGTATTAGGTGTAACCCCCGGCATAATAGGTTGTGCCGAAGCTGCTGAAGTGTTGAAGATTATAGGTGAATATGGCGAAGTGTTAAGCGGCAAATTATGGACGATTAACGTAAAAACGATGGAAACCCATCTCATTTCTTTCTAGAGGAATCGAACCGACCCTATTCAAAAGACATTAATTCCTCAATTATGTGCCAACAGTCGAGGCATGACGACATCCGTCGTCCGGCATCGACCGGCACATGGATAGTTTGACTTTATCCTATAATATGTGGTACAAACTCGGACAAGTTATCTGTAACCTCCATACGATTTTCGCGAATACCGATGCCCGCAGCTTCTCCTCCTATAATCCAAGAACCAATAACTGGATATCTGCCACTGTACGCTGTCGGTTCCACATACTCCTGATATACATAAGCTCCAGTGTTATAATCACCCTCCGTTTCAGCTATACGTACATATTCCTCCCAATCCCGGATATCAACAACGCTTACATTATGACCTTCACGAGAGAAGACCGGTTTTTTACAAAACAATCCCGACCGAGGGCGCGACAAATAACAAGGAAGCACATAAGGAGAATCCGGAAACAACTCGTACAATGTGGCAAGGATCGCCTTATTGGACATCACCAATTTCCATATCGGCTCCAACCATTCCATTTCCGCTAGACATCCGTCAGGACTTTCGTCCACCATCCACTCCCACGGATAAAGTTTAAAGCACCGGTTCACTAGTTCACCTGCCGGATCAAAAAATCGTCCATTTTGCAAATCCAGCGCCTGCATATCCAATACTCGGGTAGAAAACCCAGCCTCCATCGCCGTACTTGCCAGATATTGCAACGTTCCTGTATCTTCATTATTCTCTAATGCACCAGCAAAATGAATCTCTCCTTTTTTGGGGAAAATATCTTTCCATGACTGCACCAATCCTTCATGAATACCATTAAACTGGTCGCATTCCGGAAAAACATCCTCTTTCCATTGCCATTGGATAACAGATGCTTCAAGCAAAGAAGTCGGTGTATCAGCATTGAACTCCAATATTTTCGGAGTACCATCCTTGGCTAATATAAAATCAAAACGACCATACAGACTTAACTCATCCGCATCCCAAGAAGCACGGATACGCTCACCAATCTCCTTCGGAATATTCAATGCACGCTCCATAAATTCCGGGTTATCTTCAATAATGAATTGAGCAGTCTCACAATACAGACGGTACGCCTCATTGGTTGCTTCCTCCAAACAGGCTGTTTCTTCAGCCGTAAAACGATAATACGCTTCCTCGCGCCAATAATCACCATGAAAATCAAAGCCCAGCGCTTCTATTTTCTCACGGTAGTCTGAACGTGGCGTAACAGGTATTCTTTTCATATCCGCTTCCTATTAACTATGAACACCGGATGAACGGCGTGTTTTCCCAAAAACACTTCCGCTCGATTTTGATTTTGTAGACGATTTTGCCCCCACATTCACTTTTGAAGGAGCATCCACTTTCATTCCGTTAGCATCTGTCCACGAATCAGATTTAGGATAATAATAATGTGTGGTAGAAAGTCCGTTGGCCATAGACGGCATTAATGCCCAACGCATTAGCATAGCGTTATAAATCCAACTGTTTCCCTGATGATCACGGTACTCTTCTTGATCTTTAGGATTCTCAGGCAATTCCGTTTTTTGCGTACATCCGGCAAGTGCCATCAAACAAAATGCGGCTGCAAGAAATTGTTTTTTATTCATAATTCTATCTATTCGTCTTGTTTTATTAGCGCAAAAGTAAATAAAAAACGCCTATTTCATACAGATACACACAGATTATTTAAAACTTTTCCATCGCATGAATCACTTTTTCGGGGAAAGTATCCCATTGATTTACAGGTTTATCAAAAATAAATCTATAAATCCACTAGGATTATTACAAATAGGTTGCTATCTTTGCTTAGCAATTAGTCATAAGGTATGAAGTTAATTCTAATAACGCCCCCCACTTATTTTGTGGAGGAAGATAAAATAATTACAGCTCTTTTCGAGGAGGGACTAGACACACTCCATCTGCGAAAGCCCGGTACAGCACCCATGTTTGCAGAACGTCTGCTAACCCTTATCCCCGAACAATATCACAAACGCATCGTGGTTCACGGACATTTTTATCTGAAAGAGGAATACAAACTGAAAGGAATTCACCTGAACGGTCGTAATCCGAACCTGCCGGAAGGATACAAAGGACATGTCAGTTGTTCTTGCCATTCGCTAGACGAAGTTAAAGAGCGCAAATCCAGTTGCGATTATGTCTTTCTGAGTCCGGTATTCAATAGCATATCCAAACTAAATTATAACTCGGCATACACCGCCGAAGAACTCCGTACCGCCGCCAAAGCAGGCATTATTGACAAAAAAGTCATAGCTTTGGGAGGCATTGACGAAGAAAACTTGCTGGAGGTAAAGGACTTTGGTTTCGGAGGAGCCGCCATATTGGGCGCCCTTTGGAATAAATTCGATGCGTGTACCGATCGCGATTATCGGTGCGTGATAGAACATTTCCGGAAATTAAGAGATTTAGCAGACTGATTTATCAAAATAATTTAGAATAGAAGCCTAAAAAACGAAGAATATGCTTCAAACCAAGCATATTACAATAATGAGAAGTTATTTTTAAATTTCTATTTTTAATTTCTAATTATAATACGTACCTTTGCACGCAAATTAACAAATAGGTAATATCTATTACAAAAATGAGCAAAACATCACCTTTTAGGGTATTCTCAGGAACAAATTCGAGATACCTTGCAGAAAAGATTTGCAACAGCCTCGGTTGCAAATTAGGAAACATGAACATCATGCATTTTGCTGATGGTGAGTTCGCTGTTTCTTATGAAGAATCAATTAGAGGCGCACATGTTTTTCTAGTTCAATCTACCTTTCCTAACTCTGACAACTTAATGGAACTGCTGCTAATGATTGATGCAGCTAAAAGAGCCTCTGCAAAAAGCATTGTAGCCGTTATTCCCTACTTTGGATGGGCACGTCAGGACAGAAAAGACAAACCTCGTGTTTCTATCGGTGCTAAACTGGTAGCCGATCTTCTGAGCGTAGCAGGCATCGACCGTTTAATCACAATGGATTTGCATGCCGATCAGATTCAAGGATTCTTTGATGTACCGGTAGACCACCTCTACGCTTCTGGCGTATTCCTGCCTTACATTGAATCATTGCAACTGGAAGACTTGGTAATCGCAACTCCGGACGTGGGTGGTTCAAAACGCGCCAGCACTTATTCCAAATATTTGGGTGTACCCTTGGTACTCTGCAACAAGACGCGCCTGAAAGCCAATGAAGTGGCCACCATGCAAATTATCGGTGATGTAAAAAATAAAAATGTCATCTTAATTGACGATATGGTAGATACAGCAGGTACTATTACCAAAGCTGCCGATATTATGAAAGAAGCGGGAGCTATTTCCGTCCGCGCTATCGCTTCTCACTGTGTAATGTCAGGTCCTGCATCCGAACGCGTTCAGAACTCCGGCTTGGAAGAAATGGTATTTACCGATAGTATTCCTTATGCTAACCGTTGCTCTAAAGTGAAGCAACTGACCATTGCTGATATGTTTGCTGAAACAATCCGCCGCGTGATGAATAATGAGTCTATCTCTTCACAATACATCATTTAATCTTTATATGATTATAGAAATAAAAGTCCGGACTTTCCCAAGTTCGGACTTTTATTTTAATTCTACCTAAAGATTGGATTCCCTAAATCGTTTTATCAGCAAGACTAAATGTTTCCTTCCCTTATAAAGTCATTTCTTTCTTCGATGATTCCTGCGACGATATTGAGCCTTTTCATGCTGATAACGCTGAAGTTTTCTATACACGGTGAATACTACCATAATCCCGGCAGATACCAGAATCACAATAACCACGCCTACCCCCAAATTATCCCCCTTTACACACGACCACATTTCCAAGACCAATTCGGTCTTGTCACCGGAATCACGAATCATGGCACAACGCTCCACCACTGTACGGTCAGGATACTGTACCTTATCTATTTGTATACTATCGGCAGCAGGACCGAAAAAATAGCTTAAATCTGCAAAGTAAGATAAAGTAGTATCTATTTTTGCCTCCAAAATCTCGGGAGTAGCAACGGCACTCACATAACCACAGGCGTCCATATTACGTAAAGCCACATCGGGACGGCATAAATAATTAATAAAATAACTGGCAGCCTTTTTATTTCTAGCATACTTAGGGATCACCCATCCGTCATACCACACATTACTTCCTTCCACCGGCACCTCATAGTCCAGATGGATGCCCACTCCTTCAGCCTCTTCTATCGCCCATACCGCATCCCCGCTCCAGGTCATGTTCAGCCATGCTTTACCTTTAGTCATCATTTCCTTGCCAAAATCAGCTTCCCAACCTGCTATCAAGGGTTTCATGGCTTTCAGATACTTCTCAACTGTATCGATGGATGCTTGCGAATAGTTGTTCATCAACTCCTCTACCGTAACCTTGCCTTTTTTCAAATCCTCGGCATTGGCATAAATCAATGCGGTACCATATGCATCACGATAACTTTCCTTCATCAGGATCTTGTTCTCATATTTCAGATTCCAAAGACTGGCCCAAGTCCTGGCATCTTCCGCTGGAACATGATCGGTATTAAAAAGGATACCTGCTGTTCCCCACATATAACCGATGGCATAATCTGAAGCACGATGCCCCGACCAGCTCAATTTATCCAATTGTTCACGGATATAAGGAGATTCATTATGCAGATAATTGGGGGTCTTTCCAAAAACGGTATCAATGGGAAGCAATAAACCTTTCCTCAGCATGCGCTCTATGATATACTCCGAAGGACAAACTACATCAAAATCTTCATGCCCGCGTTCTATCTTGGTCAACATGATTTCATTGATGTCAAAAGTCTGATAGACAATCCGAATATCTTCCCCCGTCTGTTCTTTGTACCACCGGGGAAATTCCGCCAACATATCCTCATCAATGTAATCGGCCCAATTATATATTTTCAGCACACTCTCACGAGGCTCTGTGTTATAGCATCCGGTTAAAGAGAATAACGCGCACACACACACCATCAGCCATCTATTTATTTTCCTCATTTTTTATACCTCCTTTTTCTTGCCTGCACGGCGATTGATGATAACCAGCAATACCAGCACCAATACGAATATAATGGTAGAAAGCGGACGAAGTTCAGGGGTCAACCCTCCTTTCCGTGCATCCGCATAAATATAGGTGGAAAGAGTTTCAAGCCCTTCATTACCAATAGTAAATACAGTCACGGCAAAATCGTCAATGGACAAAGTCACCGCCAACATAAAACCTGAAATCATTCCCGGAAGAATCTCAGGAACAATCACCTTGCGGAGTGCCTGCATAGGAGTAGCCCCCAAGTCAAGCGCCGCCTCATAAATATTCGGATTCATCTGTTTCAAACGCGGCAACACACTTAACACCACATATGGAGTACAGAATGTGATATGTGCAAGCACTACAGTGGTATATCCTTGTGGAATACCCAAAGATACGAACAGCAAGAATAGAGATATACCAATAATAATATCTCCATTCAAAATAGGGATATTATTGACAAAACTGATTGCTTTACGGGCACGGGGACGAAGATTGAATATGCCGATTGCCGTAATACTGCCCAGCAAGGTGGATACGGTAGCTGCAATAAAGGCAATGCTCAAGGTATTGACCAAGGCATTTGTCAATGAATGATGTGTACCCGCAACAAATAGGGATGAATAGAGTTTGGTGGAAAACCCGGTCCAGTTGCCCAGCACCTTTGCTTCGGTAAACGAATAGATCATAATGATAAAAATAGGCGCATAAAGCAATAGCAGAAGCAGCCACAAATACCCCTGACACAAAATTTTCTTTACCATAGTCCGCCTCCTTCGTTATGATCCTTATCATCTGAAGCGAGCAAGGTTGTCGCACCAATAAGGAACAACATGATCAACGACAAGGCCGCCCCATAATTCCACATACTATTATTAATATTTTCCTGGATAGTAGTGCCAAATAATTTAATATTATTCATTGTCAATAATTCGGCAATAGCAAATGTGGAGATAGTAGGCATAAATACCATTAATATACCACTCACAATACCCGGCATAGACAGGGGCAACACAGCCTTGAAAAACACTTGCATGGGATTGGCGCCCAAATCTTGCGCCGCTTCCACATAACTTTTATCCAATTTCTGCAAAGTGTTGTAAATAGGATAAATCATAAAAGGCAAAAAATTATATACCATACCGAATATCAAAGCCCCCTCTCCTAAAGATACGTTCATAAAATCGAACAAGGCCACCGTAGCCAGTGTACGTATTAAAATATTCACCCACATGGGCAAAATAAACAATACCACCACTGTCGATGCATATTTCATCCGCGTCTGTGTCAGAATATAGGCAGCAGGATATCCCAATAAGATACATACCACTGTTGTGATAATGGCCACGCCAATAGAATAAACAAATGTGTTGATTGCCTCGGGATGGGCGAAAAATTTGGCAAAATTTCCCAATGTGAAATGCCCCGCATCATCCATAAATGCATAAACCACTATTAAAAGTAGCGGAAGAATAACAAATACCGCCGAAAATATCACGTAAGGAATAGTCCAACTTTTACGTGAAGACAAGAAAAATCGTATCGTTCTGAGCACCTCTTTTCTTTATTATGATTCTACAACCTGAGTTATTTTTATACTTTCGGGAAAGATGCTGATACCTACATGATCACCATTGTCCCATACATCATTGGTATCAACAAAAATATCCTCACCCCAGTCCGATGACACAGTGAGGTGATAATGATCTCCCTTATATAGGATAAAACGTACATCTCCGGTTAAAGTTCCATCCTCTTCATTATCCTGCAAAATGATATCCTTGAAATCTACCTGCACTTTTACTTTAGTTCCCGGCTCAATGTCAACCACTGGCAGACACTCAAACGTACATCCCAGAAATTCCACATGTGTTCCATCTGTCAGTTCTCCTTCAAACGTATTGCATACACGTTCTTTTTTCATAATATGGATATCAAAAGGTTTTATCAACAAACCTACCTGCTCACCCACAGCAAAATGATGATAGTCCTGTACAATAAATTCATAACCATTGGCCTCAACCACCATTTCATAATGCACACCTTTAAAGATGGATGAGGTTACGATACCTGAAATCTGTGAAGCATCCGAATCCGGAAAAATATACCAATCTTCAGGACGTACCACAACATCTACCGGCATATTTTCACCGAAACCTTCATCTACACATTCAAATTCCACTCCTGCAAAACGCACAAGCTTGTCCTGTATCATAGTTCCGTTCAGAATATTGCTCTCACCTATAAAATCAGCTACAAACGAATTGATGGGTTCGTTATAAATATCCACCGGTGTTCCGATCTGCTGTATTTTTCCTTCACTCATTACAACAATCGTGTCGCTCAGTGTTAAAGCTTCCTCTTGGTCATGCGTCACATAAATAAAAGTGATGCCCAATGTCTTATGCATCTCTTTTAATTCCATCTGCATATCTTTACGCATCTTCAAGTCCAAAGCAGCCAAAGGCTCATCCAGCAACAACACCTCCGGCTCATTGACAATAGCACGGGCTATGGCTACACGCTGTTGCTGCCCGCCTGACAAGGAATTCACATCCCGATACTCATAGTCCGTCATCCCTACCATACGAAGAGCAGCCTTTACTTTCTTCTCGATAGTCTGCTTAGAGGTCTTTTTCAATTTCAATCCGAAGGCAATATTATCGAACACATTCAAATGAGGGAACAAAGCATACTTCTGGAACACAGTATTTACCGGACGCTTATGCGGAGGTGTCTGCGTGATCTCTTTTCCAGCTATCTTTATCTCGCCTTCCGAAGCAGTCTGAAAACCGGCAATCAAACGTAAAAGAGTTGTCTTTCCGCAACCGGAGGGTCCCAACACAGTTACAAACTCACCTTTTTTTACATATAAATTAATGTTATCCAAGACCATTTTATCACCAAAAAACTTGGAAACACCTTTTACCTCAATTATATAATTAGATTGTTGCATACTCATTTTGTAATTGAGTTGCAAAATTACGGTATTTTTCAAGAATGGAGGATATAAATAAAGTAATATTTATTCATCCGACTAATAATTTTCCATTGTGCGTACTATTTCTCTTCTCCCAGCAAAGTGAATGATAGGCTTTTGAGAAATTGTAAACAAAAAAATGAGACCTTCTCCCTGCTCGGATTCAACATCTACCCGATCTCCCATAATAATACTGCTACAAATAGAAAGTCCCAATCCTATACTCTACTTGAAAGTATTCAATTGTACAAAGCGTTAAAATATCTGCCCCTGCTTCTCTTCCGGAATTCCACAATCTGCATCATTTCGAGAAAAATACATTTTCCCTCCTGTTGTTCATAACCCATGATAAAACTTCCCTAGAAAATAAATTTCATTGCATTAATAACTAAGTTGGATATAGCTTGAATGAAACGTTATCGCTCGGTACGAATCATGTACTCTTCCATGCCGGGCACAAACCCGATCTCCACCTCCGGATTATTTTTATTCCGTAATTGAAATAATTCCTCCAAATCGTACATCATTGCATTAATATTCACATCACTCTACACAAACTTCAATGTGCCCGATTCGATTTTCGAAAGATCCAGAATATTACCGATCAACTGTAACAGTAAGGCAGCCCCCTGTACAAATTATAACCAAAGGAATTGAATGAGTGCCCATAAAATTCAAAAAAAGCAAAGCAAAACTATAGATTCCTTATTTCATTCTGAAAATAAAAACCTTTTTTCCGCAAACATATTAATTAAGTAGTTATCTTTGCGTTCAAATTATAATCATATTAAAATGAAAAAATTAGTTTATTTATTGGCTGCAGGAAGTATGGCTTTCGTTGCATGTCAGAATTCGCCTTCCTATAAGGTTACAGGTTCAGTAGAAGACATCACTGATGGCGACACGATCTATTTACAGGAATACGCAGGAGGAAACCTTGTAAAACTTGATTCTGCTATTGTCAAAAGCGGAACTTTCGTATTCACCGGAAAACAAGATACGGCTGTAAACCGCTACATCACTTATATGAAAGGAGACAAGCGTTACTTTACTGATCTTTTTCTTGAAAATGGAAATATTAATGTAACCTTAGGTAAGGAAAGCAAAGTTTCAGGTACTCCTAATAACGACGCTTACCAAAAATTCAAAGATGGCTTCATGGCTTTAAGCAAGGAAATGAATGAAATGTACCAAAAGGCTCAAAGCGACACTAGCTTGACAGAAGAACAGGTAGAAGCTATCATGGCTGAGATTGAAAAGAAAGACAGTGTAGGCATGGATATGGTTTATCAAACAATTGAAGCCAATATCACCAATCCGGTCGGTGTATATCTGCTCCCTTCCTATGCAGGCGCATTCGAACTCGACAAACAAAAAGCGTTGGTAGAAAAAATTCCCGCTGCATTAGTTAATGAACGTATCAACAAGTTGAAAGCCCACATTGAAACTTCAGAGAAAACGGCTGTAGGTCAGAAATACATTGATTTCTCTATGCAGACCCCTGAAGGTAAAACTGTAAGCCTGTCTGATTTCGTCAGCAAAAATAAATATACTTTGATTGACTTTTGGGCTAGCTGGTGCGGACCTTGCCGTAAAGAAATGCCCAATGTTGTAGAAGCATACAAGGCTTTCAAAGATAAAGGCTTCGGAATTGTAGGTATTTCTTTAGACGAGAATGCAGACAAGTGGAAAGAGGCTATCACTGCCTTGAATATTACATGGCCGCAAATGTCTGACCTGCAAGGTTGGAACAATGCAGGTGCAAAACTTTATGGTGTCAATTCAATTCCTGCTACCGTATTGGTTGATCAGGAAGGTACCATTGTTGCACGTAATCTCCGTGGAGATGCCATCAAGTCCAAACTGAACGAACTATTGAAATAAAATAACTGCAAAATAGTTTACAAAGTAAAATACCGATGTCTAGAAAGGCATCGGTATTTTTTATACTCGTCCTATCCTTCCCAATAATGCGCACTTTCCATAACAATCTT
>DXLM01000053.1 GCA_019414725.1 Bacteroides sp. | reverse complement strand
GAGCATCTGACTGTTAATCAGAGGGTCCTTGGTTCAAGTCCAAGACGAAGAGCACAAAGGTTCGCAGATAGCGAGCCTTTTTTGTTATCATACATATCATAAAAGCCTTCATCACATTCTTTTGTAATTCCATTGTAATCTCCAGCCGCCATTTTCCTTATATTACTCTCAGATACAAGATTTCCACTCAAATGTTTTGGAACTATCTTACTATTATTTACATTTGTTGGGAAACAATTACTAATATGAAAACGCACATTATAGCACTTCTTCTACTTACAGGAGGAGTATTGAACTTATTTGGAGAAAACTTACATAACTTTTTCAACCGATATAATTTCAGCTTCATTACAGAAGATACTGGGTTACCCCATAACTTCATCAATGATATTTACAAAGACACTCAAGGATATATCTGGGTAGCTACTAATAATGGAATAGGACGGTATAATGGCTATCAATTCATTCATTATAATTCCCAATCCCACTCCATTCGCTTGAAAAACGACTACGTGCATAAAGTCTGTGAGGATAAGTTTCAACGACTCTGGATAGGGTCGGAAGAAGGAATAGACCTCATTGACTTGAAACATTATACACAGATAGACACGGACAAAGAACTGCCTGCCGAATTGAAATCTCTAGCAAGTAACTACATTGCATCCATCTATCGGGACAAGCAGGATAATTTGTGGATATCGACAGACAAGAATCTATGGTATCTGGAACTAGGCGTAGACGGGCAAATAAAAGATTACTATAAACTGAAAAAAGATACAGAATCCCCCATCCACGCTGTTATTGACCTGCAAGAATACATCTGTGCAGGCATAGATAATCATGTATGCCGTATTGAAAAAGGAAGCAACCACTTACTGAAAACCAGCATGGTATCGGAGCTGCTGAAACCCTTCTCAGAAGACTGGAGAATTCTCTGCATGGAAACTGACGGGGAATTGTTATGGATAGGAACCAATCGCGGACTCTTCAAGTATAACCATACCCGGCAGAGTTTGAACCGGTACCGTTACTCCAATCATCGCCCCGGAATGCTAAGTCAAGCCTATATAACCGGAGTTAAACTGACTAGCAAAGGAGATGTCATCGTTTCTACTCTGAACGGACTCAATGTATACAATCGGGATACCGATACTTTTACTTATATCCGCCAAAACAATGAAATGCCTGACAAGTCGTTGAACTGTAATTTCATCAACTGCCTGCTGACCGACAATGAGAATATTTGGGTAGGGACCGAGATAGGAGGAATCAATTTATTGACTCCCAATTGTCTGCAAACGTATGTGTGGCAATATAACTATCTTCGAGAAACCTCTCTTTCCCCCAATCCAGTCAATGCCATCAGCGAAGACAAAGACGGAAATCTATGGGTAGGAACAGTAGAGGGAGGACTCAACAAAAAGAGCAAAGGCAGCGATGAGTTCATTCATTATACTTTTGACCAGAACAATCCCACTTCCATCAGTAACAACTCTATCCGTGGCATTCTCATTGATTCCGAAAATCATTTATGGGCATATACTTGGGGAGTCGGAATCAATGAACTAAATCTGAACATCCCCCATAACCAAACTTTCCAACGCCATATCCGGGAAGACTCCATAGGACTGGAAGGAGATTTCCTGAGCAGTGCCTGTGAAGACACCATGAACAATGGTTTATGGTTTGGTACTACCAGAGGGCTTCATTTCTACCATAAAAAGACCAAGCGTTTCACCCGGGTCTTGTTTGACCGTTCCGACAATGAATTCGATGCGGTAGGGTCCATCATTATCGACCGCAAGAAACGCCTTTGGATGGGAACATCTGAAGGAGTTTTCATTATGGATTTACACTCGTTCTCCATTTCCTCCACACAATTCAGCTATACCTATTTAAAACATAAACTGACGGAACCCACTTCATTGCAATTAGAAAAAATAAACTGTATCATAGAAGATCATAATGGTACCATCTGGCTGGGGGCAAATGGGAACGGACTATATCAACTAGCGGAAGAAAACGGAACACAGTTCACATTTCATAACTACACCCGCAAGGACGGGTTACCCAATAATACCATTATAGGTATTGTGGAAGATAAAACGGGACATCTGTGGATGTCCACCAACCACGGCATCGCCCAACTGGATACACAAACCATGACTTTCACCAATTATACAAAAGAAGACGGACTGCCCAATAATCAGTTTTATTGGAACGCATCTTATTATTCTCCCCAAAATAACCTGTTATATTTCGGTACTATAAACGGATTAGTCGCTTTCACCCCCGATATAGCCAAGACCAAAAAACAGGATGCCAAAGTCAAACTGACCTCAATCAGTGTCGCCGGTACCATGGTCTATCCTCCAGCAGACGGAAAAACTCCCTGCGCGGTAACAAATTTACATACCATCCGTCTGCACGAAAAAGATCATGGTTTTTCCATCGAGTTTTCCACCTTAAACTATGGAAACTGTAACCGAGTGAAATATGCCTACCGCTTGAAAAATTATGAGAATGAATGGACAGAAACCCTTCCTGGCGAACATACTGCTAGATACAATTTCATTCCCTCCGGAAAATATGTGTTCCAAGTCCGTGCCACAGACGAGAAAGGACATTGGTCCGATAAAATAACGGAAGTCAAAGTAACCATCACTCCTTATTTCTATAAATCCTGGTGGTTCTATTTATTGCTTGCCATTCTGATCACCGTAGGCAGCTATTATTTTTATCAATGGAAAATAAGTCTGTACCGTCAACAGAAAAAACAACTGGAAAAAGAAGTAGCCCAACGCACCCATGAGCTAGAGTTACAAAATAAACAACTAGAAATAATGGCACGACACGTCGAGGAGGTAACGGAAGAAAAAATTGCTTTCTTCACCAATATCACTCATGAATTCCGGACACCAGTCACTTTAATCAACGGTCCCATCCAACGCGCCCTTGACGAAAGCCATGAGCCGGAAGTAAAGAAACAGCTACAAATAGCTGAACGGAATTCCAATTATCTGCTATCACTAGTCAATGAATTAATGGACTTCAGAAAGTTAGATGCAGACAAAGTTGTATTAAATAAGACAAACGAAAACTTTATCCGCCTTATACAAAATATATTAATGCCTTTCGAAGTATTTGCCCATGAACGGAACATAAACATCATCACCTACTTCCGGCTCTGTACCCCGTTTTGGATATTTGATGTTGAATATATGCGCAAAGCCATTATTAATCTGATATCCAATGCTGTTAAATTCACTCCCGATTATGGAAAAATAAGTTTGTATGTGGCTTCCCTTACCGACAAAGACAACCATACCTGGCTGTTCATAGATATAAAAGATACAGGTAATGGTATCGTACCCGAAGATATAGAACGTATTTTCGAACGCTTCTACCAATCCAAAAAGAGCATCAAATATCCCGTTTATGGACAAAGCAGCACAGGAATCGGACTATTCTTATGTAAGAAAATCATTTCTCTGCACGGAGGCAACATCTATGCAGGAAACAATCCCAAGCAAGGAGCTTTCTTCAGAATACTATTACCTTTGGAAAAAGGTATCCCCCAAGCCAAATCAGAAAAAGAAAAATATGAGCAGAATGAACATCCACTTTCCATTCCTGCCAATGGAAACGAGAAAAAGGAAACCATCCTCATTGTTGAAGATAATGCAGATATGCGTACTTATATTTGTTCCATTCTCAAAAACAATTATCAATTAAAAGAAGCACAGAACGGTGCAGAAGCTCTTTACTTGATTCAAAGAGAAACGATTGATTTGATTGTCAGCGACCTGATGATGCCCGTCATGGACGGGAATGAATTATCCCGCCGGGTAAAAGCTAATCTGGCTACTTCCCACATCCCCTTTCTCATGCTCACTGCCCTCCGGTCTGAAGCCCAAGAAAGAATCAGCTATGAAATAGGAGTAGATGAATATCTGTGCAAACCATTTGATGAGGTTATTCTAAGATTACGTATCCGAAATATACTTGCCTTACGCCAGAAATACAAATCCATGTTCTCCACTAGTATGAATTGTGAAACATTGAATATAAACGCTAGTTCCAAAGACAACACATTTATGACATCGGCAATCAATTTAATGAAAGAACATTATGCCGACTCGGATTATAACTTAGAGCGCTTTATCCGCGATATGGGATACAGCAAAACCTTAGTCAATCAGAAATTACAATCTTTGACAGGGCAATCCATTGGTCAATTCATGAGAAACTACCGATTAAATGTGGCAAAAGACACTTTAACCAAAGTAGAATGTGACATTTCTGTTGCAGAAATCGCATATGCCGTAGGTTTTAACGACCCTAAATATTTCACAAAATGCTTCAAAGAGCTGTTTGGAGTACTTCCAAGCGAATATTTTGGAAAAAAATAGTTCACTTTACTATTTTACTCCATTTGTGCACCATATTCTCCTATAAAAAGCTTTGTTTCCCTTACATTTGTAAAAAACAGAAATGCAAATGTATATGAAAAACACATTCTTATTATTGAGCTGGCTGATATTACTCCCCTCCGGTATACTGGCAAACCCCATCAAGGAAATGCTGGAAAGGATAGACAAGGGAGCATCGGACAAGTTCGTAGTCGAACTACACAAAAGCTCAAATGACTTTTTCGAGTTGGACCAAAAAGGCGACAAGGTAGTGATACGAGGCAATACCTATATTAATATAGCAACCGGAATCAACTGGTACTTAAAGTATCATGCCGGAATCCACCTGTCATGGAACAGTATGCATGCCTCACTACCCAATGTTCTTCCTCCCGTCTTCCGTAAAGAACGCCACGAAACAAATCTGGCCCTGCGTTATGATTTCAATTACTGCACCTACTCCTACTCCATGGCATTTTGGGATTGGAAACGTTGGGAAGAGGAACTGGATTGGATGGCACTGCATGGCATCAACCTGCCACTTGCTGCCGTAGGACATGAATGTGTGTGGCGTAACCTATTACTCCGCTTAGGATTTTCCAAACAGCAAATCAATGATTTTATTGCCGGACCAGCATTCCTTGCCTGGTGGGAAATGAACAATTTGGAAGGCTGGGGAGGCCCTAACCCCGATAGTTGGTATAAACAGCAAGAAGACTTGCAGAAAAAAATATTGAAACGAATGAAAGAATGGGGAATGCACCCCGTACTGCCCGGTTACTCGGGTATGATCCCCTCCAAACTGGATTTGGGAAAACGTATTGATGGTGGAAAAGAAGAGAAAACATTAAGCAACACTTCCTCGGAATCCGCCCAAAGCACTCTCAACAAATGGAACGGGTTTGACCGACCGGGAATCTTACTGCCCGACGATCCCAAGTTTACCCAGATTGCCAGCCTTTTTTACGAAGAAACCGAAAAGCTGTATGGAACAAGTGACTACTACTCCATCGATCCTTTTCATGAAGCCAAAAGCTTGCCTGCCGGACTAGACTTCGGCAAAGCCGGCAAGGCTATTATGGATGCAATGAAAAAGGCTAATCCAAAAGCTGTGTGGGTGGTGCAGGGATGGACAGAAAATCCACGCCCGGAAATGATGAAAGCGCTGAATCCCGGCGATCTGCTCATCCTTGATTTATTTAGCGAATGTCGTCCCATGTGGGGCATTCCCTCTATATGGAAACGAGACAAAGGATACGAAGAACACAACTGGTTGTTCTGCCTGTTGGAAAATTTCGGTGGGAACGTGGGTTTGCATGGAAGGATGGACCAACTTCTTCATAATTTTTACCTAACCAAAGACAACCCACTGGCCGCTCAGCTAAAAGGCATCGGTCTGACAATGGAAGGCATTGAAAATAATCCCGTTATGTTCGAACTGATGTGCGAACTACCTTGGCGTGCAGAAAAGTTTACCAAAGAAGAATGGATAAAACAATACATCCGCGCACGCTATGGCACAGACGATGAATCTATCTGGCAAGCTTGGCAAATCTTGGCAAACGGTATCTACAACTGTCCGGCAGGCAACAACCAACAAGGTCCTCACGAAAGTATCTTTTGCGGGCGCCCATCACTGAATAATTTCCAAGCATCCAGCTGGAGCAAAATGTGCAACTATTACGACCCCACTACCACAGCAGAAGCCGCACGATTGATGGTGAGCGTGGCACACAAATATCGCGGTAACAACAACTTTGAATATGATCTAGTTGATATCACCCGACAAGCCATTGCCGACCGTGCCCGAATAGTGTACAATTACGCTGTTGCCGACTTTAAAAGCTTCGATAAAAAAAGTTATGCCACACATACCCGACAGTTCTTGGAACTACTGATAATGCAAGACAAACTGTTGGGCACACGCAAAGAATTCAAAGTAGGGAACTGGATTCAACAAGCGCGCAATCTAGGAAGTACATCTGAAGAGAAAGACCTCTACGAATGGAATGCCCGCGTACAAATTACCACATGGGGAAACCGTTACTGCGCCGACATCGGTAAGTTACGAGATTATGCCCATAAAGAATGGAACGGACTACTGCGCGACTTTTATTATAAACGTTGGGAAAAATACTGGCAAGTACTGCAAGACCAACTGGATGGCAAACTTCCTGTACTGCCAGTAGGTAATTCATCAACCCCCACTGCCGATAATCCAGCCATGACCATAGATTGGTATGCCCTGGAAGAACCATGGACACTGGCAAAGAACACCTATGCGGCATCTGCCGAAGGTGATTGTATAGAAGTAGCGAAAGAGGCTATAACATTGATAAACAATTGATAGTAAGATGAAAAAGAAAGAACTCGATACAGAAACCGCACAGCAGGCACTGCCCATTAAAAAAAGGCTTTTGTCACTCGATGCACTCAGGGGCATCACTGTAGCAGGAATGATTCTGGTTAACAATGCAGGAGGCAAAGTGTCGTATGTACCTTTACAACATTCTGCATGGAACGGACTGACACCTTGTGACTTGGTTTTTCCTTTCTTTCTGTTCATCATGGGTATTTCAACATATATTTCATTGAACAAATTCAATTTCAACGTTTCCCTACAAGTGGTAACCAAGATATTGAAACGCACATTTCTTATTCTATGCATCGGATGGGCAATCGGTTGGTTTGACCATGTATGTGAAGGTGACTTCCTGCCTTTTGTCCATCTGCGCATCCCCGGGGTACTGCAACGCATTGCTTTATGTTACTGTGTTATTTCTTTTACAGCCCTATTTATGAATCATAAGTTCATCCCCACATTAACCTTTATCTTACTGGTAAGTTACACTGTCATATTATGCATGGGGAACGGTTATACCTGCGATGAAAGCAATATTTTATCCATCATTGACAGGCAACTTTTCGGCGAAGCGCATCTCTATCAGAAGAGCCCGATTGATCCGGAAGGATTTGTAAGCACTCTCTCTGCTATCGCCCACACTTGTATCGGTTTTTCATGTGGAAAATGGATAATACAAAGCCATCAGACAGAAAACAAAGTGCTCCGTTTGTTCTTGACCGGATTCATTCTGATGAGTATCGGCTATTTGTTGGCAGATGCGCTGCCTTTAAATAAAAGAATATGGTCTCCTACTTTTGTTCTGGTGACCTGCGGAGCGGCTTCCATGTCACTTGCCACATTAATGTATTATATAGACATAAGGAATAAACAAAAATGGTGCCGCTTCTTCATCATCTTCGGCGTCAACCCCCTATTCCTCTATGTACTGAGCGAAGTACTTGCCATTATGATGGGAAGTACCGGATGGAAGGCGGCAGCCTATGCAGCCATTCATTCAGGAATAACCGACACCTACCTTGCCTCAGCTGTCTACGCCCTCGTTTTCACTCTGTTTTTGGGGTGTATCGGTTATCCGCTATATCTTAAGAAAATATACATCAAACTGTAACAACCAATTCATAATATATAGAGAACTATGCAGTATTAAACAAGAACATATTAATCAAAACCAAAATTAAATTCTATGCTAAACGTACAATCTCTAACCCAAAGGACATTTGCACAGATAGTAGTCTTTGCATTACTCCTATTAAACAGTACACTGGCATTTGCTCAAAATCAAGTTAACGGTATTGTCACAGACAAGACCGGAGAACCCCTTATCGGAGTGAATGTAGTCGAAAAAGGTACTACCAACGGTGTTATCACTGACTTTAACGGACAGTTTACACTGAATGTAGCACAAGGAAAGACACTCGTATTCTCTTACGTGGGTTACACTACCCAGGAAATTACAGTAAAAGGATCTTCTTTGAAGATTATTATGGAAGAAGATTCTAAAACATTAGATGAAGTTGTGGTAGTAGGTTATGGCAGTATGAGTCGTAAGGATGTAACCAGCTCCATTACCACTGTGAAAGCAGACAAACTGAATGTAGGAGTTTATTCTGACCCTGGACAGTTGTTGCAAGGTAAAGTTCCTGGTTTGACGGTAGTACAAAGCAGCGACCCGACTTCTGGTACAGCTTCTATCTCTTTACGTGGGGCTTCTTCTCTGCGTACCGGTGCGGCAATGGAACCTTATTATGTTATTGACGGTATTCCCGGTATGTCATTAAGTCTGATTGCTCCCGAAGATATTGAAAGCATTGACGTACTTCGTGACGCTTCTGCAACGGCTATTTATGGCTCCAAGGCTGCTAACGGTGTAATCTTGATTACCACCAAAAAAGGTAGTAAAAGTGAGCACACTTCTGTAAACTACAGCGCATATCTTGCATTTGACAACATTGCCAAGCGTTTAGATATGATGACTGCCGACGAACTCCGCACCTATGCCAAGGAAAATAACATCACTCTTCCGAATGACAAAGGAGCAAGCACCAATTGGAACGATGAAGTACTGCGCACAGCAATCAGTCATAACCACAACGTTTCTATCAATGGCGGTTCAGAAAAGACTCAATACAGTGCCAGCATGAGTTATCAAAACAAACAAGGTATCGTACGTGGTACAGATTTCGAGCGTTTCGGCGGCCGCGCATTCTTGCAAACCAAAGCACTGAATGATCGGCTCACCTTAGCCTTTAATGTGAATGCCGCACAATCAAAAGGTACCACCGTTGATTCCGCCAAAGATGGCCAATCCGTATTCGATGCCATGAATTATTATTCTCCACTAGTTCCTGTCACCAATGCAGACGGTTCTTGGTATAGCGACAAAACTATCTCCCAAAACTTCAATCCTGTATCCATGATCAATGAAGATACTTTTGAAAATAACAAGAAACTCCTTCAAGGAACAGCCAAAGGTACTTTAGATATCACTAAGGACTTGAAATGGAACTTAAGTCTTTCCTATCAAGACGAACAATATATATGGAACGAATACCATACCAGCAAATCCCAATATAACACCCGAAATGGCGAAGCTAAACGTATTGCAACAGAAAACAAGAAAAAAATTCTTGAAACATACATAAACTATGATCATACATTCGCCAATATCCACAAACTGGGCCTGATGGCCGGTTATTCATGGGAACAGAATGATGACAATGACAGTTTCGGTCTGGATGTCTACGACTTTTACAATGATAACACCACCTTTTATAATCTGAACCTTGCCAATAAAATGGATTGGCAGAATGGCGGTATCACCAGCAATAATAACGGTCATTTGGAAACTTTACGCATGATCTCATTTTATGGACGTATCAACTACTCCTTCAACAGCAAATACCTGCTTCAAGCAACAATTCGCCGTGACGGCTCCTCTGCTTTTGGAAAGAATAACCGTTGGGGAACTTTTCCATCTGCATCGTTGGCATGGCGTATGAGCGAAGAAAAGTTCATCAAAGATTTAAATGTTTTCGATGACTTGAAGTTCCGTGTTGGTTATGGTGTTAGTGGTAACTCACTCGGATTCGGAGCTTATTCGGCTATCCAGACTTACAGTACTTCAGGTTGGTTCAACTATACAAACGCCAATGGCACACAGAATAGTTACCATACCCTGGCAGCCGCCTCAAATGCCAATCCAGACCTAAAATGGGAACGTACAGCCATGTTGAACATCGGGCTGGACTTCAGCTTCTTTGGAGGCAGATTAGGAGGAACCATCGAATACTATGACAAGCGTACCAGCGACCTGATATACACTTACGAGGTTTCCACAAACCGCTATCCTTTCGGAACCATGCCGGCCAATGTGGGAGATATCAGCAATAAAGGTATTGAATTTACCATTAATGCCACTCCTATACAAACAAAAAATTTCTCTTGGCAAACCAGTTTGAACTTATCTCATAATAAAAATAACGTAGAAAGTATATCCAACAGTGAATATTCCGTAGATTATATCCGTGCAGCCGATCCTGAAATCGCAGGTTATTCTTCAAATGCAGACGTACAGCGCATCATGGAAGGACATCCTATCGGCACCTTCTACACCTACGAATGGGCCGGCTACAATAACCAAGGAGTATCCATCTTTTATGTACACGATCCTGAAACGGGTGAGCGTACAGGCGAAACGACCACAGATCCTGAAACTGATAGAGACCGTACTATTACCGGCTGTGCACAACCTGATTTAAATTTAGGCTGGAGCAATAACTTCCAATACAAGAACTGGAATCTCGATTTATTCTTTACTGGTGTTTTTGGACAAGATATCTACAACGCCACTGCAGAACAATACTCTAATGTTTCTTTTGTGAAAGAAGGCCGCAATGTATTAAAAAGCGTAGCTACCGAACACCGTGCTACAGACACACAATCTCAAGCACCATCCAATCGCTGGATAGAGAACGGTAGTTATTTCCGTCTGTCCTCGGTTTCATTGGGATATACTTTCGGCAAAATTGGTAACTGGATAAACTCGCTCAAGCTATACGCTACTTGTAATAATGTATTCACCATTACCGGTTACTCCGGTCGTGATCCGGAAATCAACCTTGGAGGCTTGGAACCGGGTATGGACAGACGCACCAATTACTATCCGCGTACCCGTTCATTTATGATCGGTGTAAACATGAATTTCTAACCATATAATTGAAAACTGATATGAAAAATAGCATAAAATTAATAACCTGGCTAGTAGGTGGTCTGTTCACCTTCTCCTCCTGCACAGATCTAGATGTGGATCTTAAATCCACTTATACAGAATACCCGGATTCCGAAATTGCCAAAGAAGCGAAAATGGCAGGTTTGTATTATGGATTCGGCGGAGCATTAGGACGTCGTTATATGGAAGCTGCCCTGCTGTCCTCTGATGAATTCATGGCAGTGACATTTGGTGGTAACTGGTATGATGGCGGCAATTATATCCATTCCTCTCTTCATGCCAGCCTTCCAGGAGACGCACACGTGGACTGGGCCGGTGATATTCCAGCTGCAATCACAAAGTGCAATCAAGCAATTTTTGACCTGGGTGGAGAGGATGAAAACAATACCGAACAAGAAGCCTTGATTGCTCCGGCACTTGCCATGCGTGCTTTCTATCATTTTATTTTTATGGATACATTCGGAGCAACTCCCAAATTAGACCATTTGATCGGCGATTCTGAAGCTATCGACCGTTCTCCCCGTTCCGAAATTACAAAATTTATCGAAAGCGACCTGCTTCGTGCTTTGGCTTCCGGCGGTTTAAAAGAAGATGTTGATGCTTCCACTTATGGCAAGCCAACCAAATGGATGGCTGAGGCTCTCCTTGCCAAACTCTATATAAACTGGGCTGTTTATACCTGTGATGATGTAGCTACTTATGATCCAAGCATGACTAATTCCAAATTGAATGATGTCATAAAATATTGCGATGATATCATCGCCTCTGGTCATTTCAACCTCAGTGATGGTTATCGCAAGAAATTCATGCCGGACAACGGCTATCAGATCAAAGATTTCATCTATGCAATGCCATACCAAAATAATGAAACATCAACCAGAGCCAATACTTACGCCCGTTTTCAATTCTGGCCTAAATTCAACAATGACGGCGCGGACGGCAAAGGACTGTTCGGTATAACACTATCCAAAAATGCTGGAGGCGTTTTCATCGTCACTCCTGAAGCAGCAGACCGTTTTTGCCTGGAAGGAGATGAACGCAATGACATCATCATGAAAGGTGCGATCAACTATTATGACATCAGCACACATACAATGGGAACAGAACCTTATATATACAACGGACAACAAGTTGTCCTCACCAAGAATATCACCATCTTGAATGACCAAATGGATCTTGGAAATGACTTGAACGCATGGTGCCAGGGATACCGATGCATCAAATGGGCTATTCAAGCAGACGATTATAACCTCTATAACCGGAATCAAAGCAATGATGTACCTATCTTCCGTTATGCAGATATTCTGCTGATGAAAGCAGAAGCTATTCTACGGGGAGCAACAGCTACGAACGGTGATACGCCACAATCCCTGTTCAACCAAATACGCAGCTACTGTAACGCTCCATTATTGGAGCATTCTCCTTCATTGGACGAGTTGCTTGAAGAGCGTGCACGTGAATTTTACGCAGAAACATGGCGTCGCAATGACCTAATCCGTTTTGGAAAGTTCGAAGACGACTGGGGATATAAAAATCAATATCATCCGGAAGCCAAGACCGAGAAATGGCGTAGAATCTTCCCTGTATCTGTCGGCTTGATGAATTCAAACACCAACTGGAAGCAAAATTACGGTTATTGATAAATTAAATAAGTTTTTATAAGGGCTTGTTACGGCAAGCTCTTATAAAAACCTTTAAAGCAAAAAATAATTCATGAAACGTCATCAAATCTTATTACTTCATATCGCGACATCCATCTTGGTATTATTCCCATTTCCTATACATGCCCATAAAATGATGTACCAGGACTCTATCGAAATCGTAGTACACAGAGGAGCGAACCATATAGCGCCGGAAAACACCATTCCATCAGCTCTAGCTGCATTGAAACATGGAGCCGGCTGGATAGAAGTGGACGTGCGCAAAAGTAAAGACAATATACTTTATAATCTGCATGATGAAACTTTAGACCGTACTACCAACGGTAAAGGTCCCATTCAAGATATGCTATCCAAAGATATTGAAAAATTAGACGCCGGCAGTTGGTTCAGTTCTCGATTTATCGGCATTCACGTACCCCGTATAGCCGAAATGCTAGATACCCTACAAGGAAAGGCACACATTTTTTTTGATGTAAAACGAGGAACTCCGATAAAAGATTTGATTACATTAGTACGCCAAAAAGGATATGAAAATAAAAGTTTCTTCTGGTTTGCAGACTCAGAAATGCTGAAAGAATTTATCAAAATCGCTCCGGAAATGAAGATTAAAGTAAATGCCTCCAATATAGCGGCTTTGGAGAAATGGATGAAAATATGCACCCCGGCCTATGTAGAAACAGATATCCTCAATATCACTCCTCAATTCAAAGAATTCTGCAAAAGCAATCATATCAAGATAATGGCTGCTATTCAGAATGCGAGTGAAAAAGAATATAAAAAAGCGATTGAAGTCCATCCCGATTTAGTCAATCTGGACCGGCCGGAACTCTTTATAAAAATACTCCATCAGGAGATTAAAAAATAACCCTTTTCCAAGAAGAGCTATGAAAAGTACCCTATCTTACCTGCTGATTATATGCAGCCTGTTTACTGCTTGTATCGGTCATCAGGAAGAATCCCTACTGTTCTACGTAGATACCCGTACGGGCACTGCACCAAGCGCAACCCACACCGCAGAACTTTTCGGCAAAAATACCGAAGAGTACGGGCAAACGCTGCCTGCTGTTCTAGAGCCCAACGGAATGAACTTTTGGACTCCCCAAACACAAGATACAGAAGCAAAATGTAAGGCTCCCTATTATTACAAAGATACGAAAATACAAGGTTTCCGCAATTCACATTGGATTGTCGGAGGTTGTACACAGGATTACGGTTCCATGACCTTGATGCCTGTATCGGGTACACTGAAATATCTTCCCCAAGACAGAGGAAGCCTGTTCTCTCACCAAGAAGAAACAGCAACGCCCGCCTATTACTCTGTCCTTCTCAAAGATTATTCCATCTTTGCAGAAATGACCGGACGTTCCCGTTCAGCCATTTTCCGATTCACTTATAACCAACCGGAAGATGCTTATCTCATAGTCAATCCTAACAGTGATGAAGGGAAAGGATATATTGAAATCGATACCATAAAAAAACAGATACGCGGATACAATCCCGTCCACCGCATCTATCAAGGCTGGGGAGAACCCGCCGGATACAACGGGTACTTTATCATTGAATATCAAAATGAAATAGAAGAATATGGTACATTCCGGCATGACAGTCTCTTCGCCGGACAACGACAGATAGCCGATGGAACAGGTATAGGTGCATATCTCCGGTTCAAAATACACTCAGAAGGACCCATATTAATCAAAGCCGCTTCCTCTTTTACTGACATGGAAGGCGCTCAAAAGAATCTGGACACCGAGATACCTCATTGGGATTTTGACCGCACCCGACAGGAACTGAACTCCATCTGGGAACAAAGGCTTTCACAAGTTACAGTACAGACAAACAACCGAAACGATAAAGAGAAATTTTACGGAGCACTCTACCGTGCCTCATTCCTGCCACGTACATTCAATGATGTAGACGGGCGCTATCCTTCTTTTTCCACAGGACACCCGTTCAGACAATCAGCCAACGGTAGAAATTACTATGAAGATTACAGTATGTGGGATACTTACCGTGCTCTCCATCCTTTAGTCAATATCCTAACCCCAAAGAAAGCCGGAGACATGATGCAATCATTGGTGGACAAATATGAACAAGGCGGCTGGCTGCCTATATTTCCTTGTTGGAACAGTTATACCGCAGCCATGATAGGCGATCATTGCATCTCCGCACTGGGAGATGCCTATATCAAAGGAATCCGTAATTTTGATATCAACAAAGCTTGCGAAGGAATGCTCCGGAACGCATTCAGGACTCCCGCCACCTATGAAGAATATAAAAACGGAATGGGACGGCGTGCTTTGAATTCTTATCTGAAATATGGATACATTCCTTTGGAAGACAGCGTACCGGAGGCCTTTCATACCTGCGAACAAGTGTCACGTACTTTAGAATATGCATACGATGATTTCGTATTGGCCCAAGTCCTGCAAAAGTTGGAAACATCAGATGATTACTTTCCTGATCCACAAAAAACAGGACTTTATGATACATTAATGATACGTGCACGATATTACCGTAACGTAATAAACCCTAGCACCGGATATGCCCAAGGCAGATACGCTGACGGAAGTTTCCTCACCGATGCCGGTAACGCCTTTTCTTTCACCCGCTTCATCACCGAAGGAGCTCCCTGCCATTATACTTGGTATGCCCCCCATGATATATACGGACTTATGGAATGTATGGGCGGAAAAGAAAAATACATTGCCAAACTGGATTCCATGTTCAGCGAACACCGCTACTGGCACGGAAACGAACCTTGTCATCAGATAGCCTACCTCTTCAACTATGCCGGACAACCTTGGAAAACCCAACGGGAGGTACGTCATATTATGGAAACAGAATATCTGAATGCTCCCGGTGGTCTGTCAGGTAATGATGATGCAGGACAGATGTCTGCCTGGTATGTATTTTCTGCTATGGGATTCTATCCGGTATGTCCCGGTACACCTTATTATATAATAGGAAGTCCTTCTTTTCCCCGGATGAGCATCCGCTTGGAAAACGGAAAGACATTCACCATATTAGCCCACAACGCCAACAAAAAAAATATATATATCCAGTCAGCAAAACTAAACGGAAAAGAATATGACAAGAATTACTTTACACACCAAGATATAGTACAGGGAGGAACATTAGAGTTCCAGATGGGCCCGAACCCTAATACAAACTGGGGAGCATCCGCCCTCAGCCTGCCTCCCGACAATATGAAATAAGTACAAAAAATAAAAAAACAATCCATATGAAGAATCAAACTATCATCAGCCTCTTATGCTGCCTCCTGTTGTTTGTGACAGGATGCAGTACTTCCCATCAAGGGAACACGTACGACATCATGACCTATGGAGCCAAAGGAGACGGACAAACAGATGATGCCGCCGCTATACAACGCGCCATCAATGCCTGTTCCGCTGCCGGTGGCGGAACCGTAATCATTCCTGCCGGACACACCTTTCTATGCGGTCCGCTATATTTGAAATCCTATGTGAACCTTCATCTGGAACCCAACTCCCGATTGCTGGCCAACCCCGATGAAAGCATCTATACAGAAAGCGCATTCCGCGAAAACCGTGGCGAAGGAATGATGTGGATCAGTGGAAAAGACTTAAAACAAATATCCATTACCGGTACAGGAGAAATAGACGGAAACGGAATCGCCTTCATGGGCAAAGAGCTGGATGATTCCTACGAGCTGAAGCCCGTCACTGATTTTGACCCACGCCCACATGTGCTTACCCTTATCAATGCGGAGAAGACCGTTATCCGTGACATCACGATTCGGAACAGCGCCTATTGGACAATACACCTGATAGGCTGTTACGATGCCTTGATTGACGGCATCTCTTTATTGAATAATCTAAAAATACGCAACGGCGACGGTATTGATGTGGATCACTCCAAAAAAGTACGTATAGCGAACTGCTTCATTGAATCGGGCGATGACTGCATTTGCCTGAAGAATCGTCGGGAATTTGAAGAATATGGCTCTTGCGAAGATATTGTAGTAACTAATTGTGTCATGACTTCACGCTCATGCGCTATTAAGATAGGCTCGGAAAATATGGACAAGATTGATAATGTATTATTCAATAATTGCATTATCAAAAACAGCAACCGGGGCATCGGCATACAAAACCGGGATGAAGGTACTGTGAGCAATGTCATTTTCTCCAATATATTAGTAGACTGTATGTTCTATTCTGATGTATGGTGGGGTAAAGCGGAACCTATCTATGTCACCTCATACCCTCGTGCCGTAGGCAATCATAAAGATGCAGGCTGGCGTTTCCCCAAAGGTGCAACGAAAGGACACTCGGGAGAAGTCAGCAACATTTTCTTCAATCAGATTAAATGCACTAGTGAAAACGGCATTTTCGTAGGGGGAGACACTCCGGAGAAAGTGCATCATATCTATTTTGATGAAATAGATGTCAAGTTGTTAAAACGTACCGGTTATGAAGGCGGTGTGTATGACAAACGTCCTTGTAACGGAGATGGTTTTGTATATGACAAGACTTATGCTTTCTATCTGGACGCCGCTTCGGATATCCGGATTACCGGCTGTAACATTTATTGGGCCTTCCCTCAATTGACACAAGCCGGAGGAGATATCAAAGAGAAGAATACAATACGTGTAAAAATAAACAAGAAATAATTATGACCCACATTCCATTCAAAGTTTCTTTGTTAAGACTGGTCTTCCTGCTGCTGCCCGTGACGGTCGCGGCACAGGAAGCCAGACTTTCTGATTACGTAGATCCCAAAATCGGTTCGGAAGGACTGGGACGGGTATTTATCGGTCCCTCCTGCCCTTATGGTATGGTGAAACCATCGCCCGATTGCACTGTCCATCCCAATAGTGGTTGGCTGCCTATGCCCGAACAAGTCAACGGGTTCTCCCAAGTACACGTCAGCGGGACAGGAGGAGGTCCTAAATATGGCAACATACTTGTCATGCCTTTTGGCAAAGGTATGGATCAGCTCAATCATATAGACTATCGCAAAGATGAAACAATCCGCTTGGGCTATTATGCTACCGAATTCCAGAGAACAGGCATATATACTGAAATAACAACTGCTCCACGCGCCTCATTCTACCGATTCACCTATCCCGAAGATTCCTTAAAATCCCTGTTGGTTGACGCCGGCTTCTTCCTGGGTGAACAACCGACCCCCGATGCCCGCGAAGCACAACAATTTGTAGGTTCGGAAATTCAAATCATATCCGATCACGAAGTAATGGGATATACCCGTATTCGCGGAGGTTGGAATAACGGACGTGCCTACACCGTTTATTTTTATGCAGTAACCGACCATCCCTTTGTACAAACGACCACATGGAAAGGAAACCAGATCAGCAATGAACGATACCAGCCAGACTCCCAACAAAAAACCGGAGCTTTGTTGCGTTTCCCTTCTTCTGCAAATACCATTCAACTGAAAGTCGGAATTTCATTTATCAGTTCTCTCAAAGCCAGAGAGAATGTATGGAACGAAATACCTCATTGGTCATTTGAGGACACCCGGCAAGCCTTATTGGCACAATGGGAAAACTTATTGCAACGCATTGATATAGCCTCAAATACACCCGAAAAATATAAGCGTATGTTTTATACCGGTATCTACCATACCATGTTAATGCCTGTAGACCGTACCGGTGAAAATCCATTATGGAGTGATCCGGAACCTTATTATGATGATTTTTATGCTATCTGGGACACCTACCGCACCTCAACTCCACTTATCACACTAATTGACCCTCAAAGAGAAACAGACATTGTACGTTCACTGATCAATATCTATAAACGGGACGGCTACATGCCTGATGCACGAAGCGGAAATTGTAACGGACGGACACAAGGCGGCTCCAACGCCGAAATTGTTATAGCCGATGCATTTGTAAAAGGACTACCAAACATAGATTACCATCTGGCTTTGGAAGCTATGCTGAAAGATGCGACCATACCGCCCGGAGGTAACGAAGAAGCGGAGGGAAGAGGCGGACTGATTCCTTATCTGGAATTGGGATATATTCCATACGGTATTCCCCGAGCCGGAAACCGCACAATAGAATACTCCTATTGTGATTATGCCATAGCCTTAGTAGCAAAAGGACTAGGCAAGACAGACTTGTACCAGCAATACTTGAAACAATCTTCCAACTGGAAGAACTTGTGGCGGGCCGATTATGAACATGCAGGAGTCAAAGGATTCATACTTCCCCGGGATAAAGAAGGAAACTGGTTAGACAAAATACCTTTCGGAAACTCCCATATCCAGAAACCCACCTTCACATATACCCCCGTTACCTTTGAAGGCCCTTGGTATACTCCTTGGTGGAACATGTTCTTTTATGAAGCCTCCTCCTGGGAATATTCACTCAGCATTCCGCATGACGTACCCGGACTCATTGAACAATGTGGCGGAAAAGAGAAGTTTGACGAACGGCTGGATATTTTCTTTGACAAGGGTTTCTTCAATGTGAATAATGAGCCCTCCTTCCTCACTCCCTGCCTATACCACTGGGTAGGGCGTCCGGATAAAAGCGGCGACCGCATCCATGAAATTATCCAGAAGAACTATAATGACGGTTCTGCCGGTCTTCCCGGAAATGATGACTCCGGAGCCATGTCATCGTGGTTGGTATTCCACATGATGGGGTTGTACCCCAATGCCGGACAAGACTATTATTTAATCCATACCCCTCTACTGACAGAGAGTCGTTTCCATTTACAGGAAGGCAAAACATTCACGATCAAAGCCGAAGGGCTTTCCGAAAAGAACAAGTATATCCGGTCGATTTTATTAAATGGAAAGAATTATCCATATTCCGCCATCCGCCATAATGATATCATCAAAGGAGGCGAGTTGGTTTTAAAAATGGGCCCTAGTCCCGGTAACTGGGGGAGCAAACTATTTCCTGAATCTAAAGAGTAACATACGATGAAGAAAAAACTTTTTATATGCTTTCTGCTTATCGGCAGCCTGATGGGAAATGTAATGGCACAAGATATCATTACCAACCCTCTGTTATTTGTATTCAAACTGCATGGACAAACCCGAAAGTACCAATTTACTTTCAATCAGTCCAACGACACCCTTTATCTACATTGGGGAATTGAAAGAAACACCCGATGGCAATCAGGCAGCTACGCCATGCCCCAAGAAGCTTTAAAAACGGCGGTCAGACTAAGCTTCTTACAGCCGGAAGACGGACAACATATCTGTCTCCCCATTCAAGAAACCTTTGCCCTACTTTCAGCAACCGCTTTTCAGGAATTGAAAAGCCAAAAGGCATTTCATTATAATCAGACAGAATACCAACTGGCTGATACCAAGTCACAAGCTATGGGCTATTCCTTACTGCATGTAAACGACTCAGTAGACGGATGCGAAATGTGGATTATGGATAATCCGGATTTCCCTCTGATATGGGAAATACAAAATAATCCGCTCGGCATCAATTGGAAAGTAGCTCCCATAGATCTCCCCGCACACAATCTGAAAGAAGAAATCATCCAAAGCCCGGAAAAAATGGGTAGCATCTATTATGCTTATCCCACACCAAACGGCATACAAACTCCGGTACCCGAAGGTTACAGTCCTTTCTACATCAGCCATTACGGACGCCATGGGTCCCGCTGGATGACTTCGGACGAACGTTATCTAGAAGTCATTCGTGTCTTTGATACGTTTCACAATAAATCAGGACTTACCGATTTAGGTGAAGATGTGAGGCTCAGACTCCAGAAAGTATGGGAAAATGCCCGTGGGCGCGGAGGAAACCTGACCCCATTAGGAGAACGACAACACAAAGCCATTGCCAAACGGCTTTATCAACAATATCCCCATATATTCCGGGACAGCGCCAACATATCAGCGCGTTCGAGCGTTTCCGTACGTTGTATCATGAGCATGTCCGCATTCACAGAACAACTGAAAGAACTAAACCCCTCCCTCCAGATCACCCGCGAAGCCAACCAAAGACACATGGACTACATTGCCTATACTTCACCCGAAGCCGAAAAGCTGGGTTCGGCAAGTGCGCCATGGAGAACAGCTTTCCATACATTCGAAGAAAATCATATTCATCCGGAACGTTTAATCGCTTCACTTTTCAAAAATCCCAAAGAAGTCAGGAATCCCCGCGAGCTCATGATGGGACTTTATTGGATTGCTTCCGACATGCAAGATGTAGAGTTGCCTCTATCCTTTTATGATTTGTTTGAAAAAGAAGAATTATTCGGTATCTGGCAGTCTGTGAATTATCGGATGTATATTTGCAATGCCAATGCTCCCGTCAATCAGGGAGCAGCCCCCGAGAGTGCAAAATCTTTATTGAAGAATATTATAGAAAGTGCCGACCGCGCCATCCGTGAAGGAACTCCTTGCGCCACCCTCCGTTTCGGACATGATACCAACCTGATCCGTCTGTTGGCACTCATGCAAGTAGAAGGATGCTCCAATCAAGAAACAGATCCCGACCGATATTACCTGGCCTGGCAAGATTTCCGTGTTTCACCTATGGGAGCCAACCTTCAATTAATCTTTTTCAAGAATAAGCAAGGAGAAGTTATTGTAAAATTGCTACATAATGAAAATGAAGTCAAATTACCCATTGACAGCCCTATTGCCCCTTATTATAAATGGGAAACGGTAAAAGCATTCTACAATCATTTATAAACATACAAATTGAGAAACAGCAACTTTCCTTCAAAGTCCAATCTCCCTATTAACTAAGGCTTTTCTTGCCTACAATTAAGTCTTTTCTTACGGTTACCTACTACAGACTCCGCCAATGGACCGTAGAGCCCATTGCAGCAGACTGTATAGTCC
>DXLM01000052.1 GCA_019414725.1 Bacteroides sp. | reverse complement strand
GATATAAACCTATTTTATCATAAATAACTTGCAAAAATCATAGTAGTATGGCAAATCCTAATTTTTCCAGCTCTTATGATTATTTTACGGTTGTAACCAAGAACCCTGCTACAGTTCAGTATCGTTGTATTTGGAATAAAGAGAGTGGAGAAGAAGTCAGTGAGTGGGCTTCGGCTGATAACTTGACAGTGACAAATGTAGCTTCTTCTGATGTATTTTTTGATATCGTACCTCCCACTTTCAAGCTGGTGACCGAGGATAATGTAAGTGCTCAGGTTGCTGAAGCTTATGATGGAATTGTTGGTAAAACTGATGAAGAGAAAAAAGCTTATTATACTCAGATTTTACAAATTGTATTGTCTTCCATTTATAATTCAACTGTAGATGCTGGTCAGCAACCTGTATCATGGATAAAATGTATTTTAGGAAAAATGGATTATCCGGGAGCTGTAGCATATGTGTCAGGTGACAGTGAAGGACCCCTTATGCGATTAAGCTCCGAATATGTAGAGCAAGTCAGTACAGGAGCTGTATCAATGGAGGATGCAACTTTTGAAATCCGCGGTGTATTGATACATGAATTTTCTCACTTGGTTCAGAAGACCGGAGCTGTAGGTAGCAATCAGCCCTCTTGTATAGAGGGAATGGCAGATGCTATACGATCAGCTTGTGGAGGAGTGACGGATGCTAACCGGATTAGTGGGGCTTTGAATGCAGGTGTATATTACGACGAGAATCGTAAATCGGGTGATACACCTTGTCCTTATGTATGGCAAATGCCTTATGGAACTTCTGGATATTTTATGAATTGGCTAAGAACGTATGATGGGGATTTCCTTCGTAAGATGACGATTACCATAGAAAAAATGGGTAGTCAGTGGTCTTTGGAAAAAGCAGTTCAATATATCCTTGGAGAGAACTATAAGATGGAGGATTTGTGGAATGAATATATTGAAGATGCTAAAAGTGAAAATGTAGGATAATGGGTGAAGCGAGGCTATTTATGAGATAGCCTCGCTTTTTATTTATTATGAATAGAGTTTTTTATAGTATTAAAAAACGAGAGAGTCGATTGCAAGAAATATTTGTGATCGGCTTTTTTTGTGAGGAAAAGAATTTCATTGTCATATTTTTTTGAATAATTTTTTATTATATAGTAACAAATTGAGAATGGTTATCCTCTGTTTAGAGCCGTATAGTACATTAGACATTTATTTCAGATTTTAATCTTAATAATATCTCGTTTATTTTGCCTGAGAATTATTAAAATTAATAAACATGAAAAAGAAAACCTATTTAGTTGCTGTTTTAGTGTTTGGTATTTTGACTGCATGTTCTGAATCTTCCTCTGATTGGAATGAGAATAACTCTACGGGAGGAAGAGGTAAGCTTGTAAGACAGATAGAAGTATATGATCATGATTATAGTACGTCAGTTCCGTCAGAAATTATGGATTTCTATTATGATAATACTAATCGTGTGACCTCTATCTGTTTTAATGGTAATGGTCCCACATTTATAAGGCCTCAAGGTATCCAATTGTTTTACGATTTGAATGGTAATAAAATGACACTTTCATGGCGTCCTGCAAATTCTACCCAAGTACCGATGCCGGGGGATGGAGAAGGCTATGGAATGGGATATGGTATTCTGAATGAGAGAAGGATGTTGTCGGAAGAATGCTTCGAAGAAACAGAATCAAGTATGGCATCAGGAGAGTACAAAGATGGGATATCGTATTATTTTTATGATGAGCAGGGTCAAACTTTATTAGAAAAGCGGGAAGGTCGTTATGAAACTTCTAGAACATGGACTTGGGAAAATGGGAATGTGGTGAACGGTTATGGAGGAAATGATAAAGGTTATACATATACAGAATACGAGAATAAAGTTAATATTCATTTAAATAGGCTGTTTACTCAGACTTATGGTGAAGATATGTATGCAATATCCTTATGTGGATATATAGGTAAAAAGGATAATAATCTCATTGCTACTCTAAAAGAAAATTCAGGAACAGTTGTTTATTCCTATGAGCTTGATACTGCAGGATATCCTATACAGATTGATTTCGGTAAGAAATATACGGCATTTATTTATTATACGAAATAAAAAACGTATGTGGAATTATCATAAATAAGTTATAAAATCAGTAATAGGAAATCTATGAAGCATTTGGGAGAAGCTATAAAAGAAGAGCTAAACGGACAAGAACGCAGTGTAACGTGGTTTGCGAGACAACTATCGTGTGATCGTTCCAATGTTTACCGAATTTTCCAAAAAGAGAGCATTGACACACATTTGTTGGCAAGAATTTCTATTATTTTGAAGCATAACTTCTTTTTGGATCTAGCTACAGAAGTGGAGTCGCGGTTTTCGCAACATAACTGATTTAATTCTGCAACGTTGCAATCTGCTTTATTCGCTTATTTTTACATTTATTTGCAATAAAATTGATTTGTATGCGTATTTGTTTGTCTTTTTTAATGATTTTGGGGGTAATTTATCCTTTATGGGCTCAACAAGTAGATTACTCTATTGTATCTGTACAGGAAGAATCTGGTATTGAATTTACTCCGATAACTTCCGCTAGCGATTATGTTTGTATGCCTATTGTCCGTCGTTCATCTATGTCACTTGATTGGCTTTCAAACCGGATATTGGACATCTCTCGTGATGGGACGCATATTGCGTATCTTTCTTGTCGTAATAATACAACCAATATTTTTATTAAAGAACTGAATAAGAAAGGAGGGGCTGTGCAACGTACTAATCGGAGCGATGTCTACGATTTCTCGTATTCTCCTGATGGAAAATATATTTGTTTCTCCGAACAACGAGGAAATGAAAATCAGATATTCCAGACATCTGCGAGTAATGGTTATGTATGTCGTCAGTTGACAAGCGGCAATCGCGATTTCTCACCTGTATATTCTTCAGATATGAATATGTTGCTTTTTACTCGTCAAGAAAACAGGGGAGCCAGTATATGGAGCTATAATGTGAAAAATAATTTTTTATCGAGTTATTCTGCAGGTATGAATCCTTGTCCGGTAAAAGGAGAGTCTGCCTATTTTTGTGTGCGGGCTAATAGTTCTGGCAAGTCGGAAATATGGAAAATTAATTATGAGAGTGGGGTAGAAACATGTATTGTTTCCGATCCGTCACGAAACTTCACTTCTCCAATCTTGTCTCCAGACGGACGTTGGTTGCTTTTTGTTGGTGAAAGTGCCATCCAGGGAAGTGGGTTTACTTATCGTAATACCGATCTTTTTGTTTGTCATGTGGACGGTACAGGATTTGCTCAACTTACATATCATGCTGCAGATGATCTTAGTCCTGTGTGGAGTAAAGATGGGAGGTTTATTTATTTCATTTCTCAGAGAGGGAGTGCTGATGGTACAGCGAATATATGGAAAATGAATTTTAATTATTAATCAAATATATATTATTATGATGAAAAAAATGAAATTTTTTATTGTAGCATTGATGTCATTTGCTACAATTACAGCTTCGGCTCAGTTTGTAAATTCAAGTAAATCTTCATCTTCTTCGCGTACTCCTTACACAACCGATTTGACTGGGTGGAATCGCTTGTCTGTTTCGTTTAGCCCGATGAAATTTGTTCCAGACGATGATGATTTAGATGCTGCTAGTTTAACTGGATTTTCTGTAAGTTACGAAAAAGGTATCAGTATTTCTAATCGTTTGCCTTTGTTTGTGGAAACAGGTGTGGGGGCACAGTATGCTTTCAAAACTTTTGATTCTGATGATGATTTTGGAGTTGGTGATACTTATGGTATTTCTATGCAGTCAAGGTATTCTACACTAAACTTAAAAGTGCCTGTAAATTTGGCTTATAAATTCACTTTTGGAGACGTTTCATTAATCCCATATGTAGGTATTAATTTAAAGCTGAATCTATTAGGAAAAAATAAACTTAGTGTAGAAGATCCTGATGATTTGGAAAATATGGGTTATGATAGCGAGGATGAATTTTGGGAGGATCTGGAAGAATATGCTGAAGATAATAATATAGAGCTCAAACAATCTATGAATATGTTTGATAAAGACGATGTCGGAGGTGAAAAAAATACTTGGAAACGTTTCCAAATGGGATGGCAAATTGGTGTTGGCCTGGATTATAATAAATTGCATGTTGGCTTAGGATATACCAAAGACTTTATGGAACTAAGTAAGAAGTTAAAGACAAGTTCTGTACTGGTTTCATTGGGATATAACTTTTAATTATTGATATTATAGAAAAGTACAAGAAATAACTTTGGATTTTTAGAAGTGTTTGGGTTATATTATTTGCTTTGACATTTTTTTTATGTTCAGATGATGACGATAATGATAAAGACGATGTAAAGAGTTCTGAACTTGTTGGAACATGAATATTTACTGATAATGGTATTTATTATATAACATTTATGGAGGATGGAACAGGACGTTATGAAGATAGCTTTTTTGAATAGACTTATGATAAAAAGACCTCTTTATTGATTCTTGATTTTGGTGATGGATATTAAATGTCATTTCTGTTACCTCCTCAACGTAGACATTGAAAGTTCCTAGGATGGTTATACTTGTACTGCAACAAGAGTAGAGTGACTAAAGACTGAAAAATAATTGGTGCCTGATGGACACTTTTCTGTTTGAACTGTTGGTGTTGAAGTTATTTTATCAGTAGTCAAATACATATTGGGAATCGTAATTGGAAGATAATTTTCAATTTATTGATTCCCAATATGTGTTAAAATAAATATAGTGACTCAGCTGATGATTTCAAACAGTCAATTGAAATTGATTCGGTAACTGAATCTCATTAGCAATAAATAAATTATAATATTGGACTTATGAAGTTTTTAAATCGCTTTTACATAATATGTGTAATGCTTTTATGCGTGAGTCTTGTTTCGTGTGAAAATGACGGGAACAGTTTGGATGGAGAAAGCATCAAATCATTGTCAAAGAAACTTGTAGGAGTGTGGTATTGTACGTATCAAGAATGGACTGAAGATGGATATGCGGATTCTAAGTCTTATGATCCGTCGGAAGAGTACTTTATGGCTTTTGATATAGATGGTACGGGGACGATGTATAGTGGGCGTGATGAGCTGTTCGAAATTGGTACTCATGGAACGATTTATGAATTTGAATGGAATATTTACAATAAAAACAATGCCAAATATTTACATACGACAGTATATGATGGAAATGATTATAAAATAAACGAGATTACAAATTCTAAACTTCGGATGACATGGGTAGATGGGGATTATAAAATTGTATGTGAGTTTGTGAAGCAATATTAAGTTAGTGTTATTATTTTGTCAGTAATATGAGTAAAGGTGTTTTTTATATATTGTTTTTACTAAATGTGTTTTGTCTGATATCTTGTTCATCTGATTCTTTTGATGATGATGTTTCTTTAAAAACTGCAAATATGCTGATAGGTGAATGGGCTGAATTAAAGCAGGAGAGTTATAATAGTCAGGATGAACTTGTACATGTCTATTCTGGATGGAAGGAAGATGAAGCAGCTTGGATATTTGGTAAAAATGAATATTTTTGTTATGGAGTCTATAACACAGAAGGCAGTTATACTTTTGTTAATAATACTATAAATATTAAGGAGACTGAAGCGAAAGGTTCTTATAGTGTACTTAAATTAACTGAAGATAGTCTTGTCGTGTGGAGAGATTATGCAGATACAGAGTATAGTTATCAGATTGAATATTTTTATCGTATTTCACTTGATGATACAGAAGTTAAAGTTAATGAAGATGCTTTGAAATTTGTGGGAACTTGGTTTGATCAGTACTGTTATTGGTATTTTGCTCCCAGTGGAAATGTTTATGTAAGTAAGGAAAAACATATTAATAGAAAAAATTATATAACTAAACAGTCTTGGTCATATGATTCTAAAACAAGAACTTTAGCAACAACAGTACATTGGAATGATTTGAATTCTGGGACAAACTATACGTGGGGCAATTATGTTCATTCATGGACAGTACTTACCTTTGAAGATACTTTTTGGACAGGGAAATCACTTTATGCAAGTGGAAAGACTATGACCTTTACGAAGGTAGATGAATATTAGTATATAATTGATAGATATTTATCACATAAATTCAAATTAAGATTAGATTATCGTATCTAAATTAATGTATTGATATGAATTCCCCAAAATTTTGTTCGACATTATTTTTATTGTTTTTCTCCTTTTTCATAAGTTCATGTGCTGAACTTTTGGAGGTAGTGGATGCACTTGCGTCGTTAGATACAAATTCGTCTACTACTTCAGTGTCTACAACATCTTCTGTTACTTCTGCTTATTGTAGCGGCACAAATTCAAGATCCTCAGAAGTAAATGAGCTTCAGAATAGAATAACGTCTTTACAAAAGGACTATGTTGCATTGGAAAGTCAGTTGAACAGTATGAAGAGGGCAAATCAAGATGCATTCAAGGCTGGTAATGCTGCAAAATCTAGGGCATTAAAAAGTAGTGGTAAGAACTATGGATCAGTTGGAAATAATGCTAGATTAAATACAGTTAAGGCTGGTGGTAAATACACTCAGCCTTATTCGCAAAATGAGATATTAGCTGTGACTAAAAGAATGAGTGATATAAAATTGGAGATACGCTCGTTGCAAGCGCAAGTAAATGCTTGCCAGGGAGAAGTTATTGAATCTAATACTTCTTCATATTCTTCTAACCGTTCTTCTAGCTCATCTTCTTTCAATACTAAATCTACGTTGAAGCGCTGTTCTACATGTGATGGAACCGGAAAGTGTTCTGCTAAATATGGTGGAGCTGCTTATTGTAATGGTACAGGTAAATGTGGTTCATGTGGGGGAAATGGTAGGTTATATGGAAATTCAAGGACTCAATCATGTCCAAACTGCCAGCGTCCTGGGCGTGATGATGGTAATACTATTGTTTTGTTAGGTAATGGTAAGTGTAAAATGTGTGGTGGAACAGGCAAATGTCAAGTCTGTGGTGGAACTGGATATAAGTAATTAATTTCCTTAGCATGGCATAAATGTACTTGCATTTATAGCCATGCTTTTTATGTCAGTAATTTGTTTCGATGTTTGGTTGGATAAAAAACACTCCTGATTCCTTTATAATATTTTCCAAGGAACAAGGACTGTTTCTCAAAAAAAACTTATTCTTTTTCTCCATAGCACAAATCACCGGCATCACCTAGTCCCGGTACGATGTATGAGTGTGCGTTCAATTCCGGATCTACAGCTGCACACCATACCGTAGTTTTGTCCTGAGGAAATACTCTTTGTACATGTTCTACTGCCTGTCGGCTGGCAATAACCGATGCTATATGTATGTGTGCTGGTTCACCTTTAGTAAGCAATGCTTTGTAGGCGAGCTCCATTGAACCACCTGTAGCCAGCATCGGGTCTACCAGAATCAGCGTCTTTCCGTCCAAGCGCGGAGAGGCAATATACTCGATATGGATATCAAAATTGTCGGCATCTATGTATTTGCGATAAGCCGAAACAAAAGCATTCTCAGCGCGGTCGAAATAGTTAATGAATCCTCGGTGCAGCGGCAGTCCGGCACGCAGGATAGTAGCAATGACAGGCTGTATGGTAGGAACGTTTTCGGTTGCCATGGCTAAAGGTGTCTGTATCTCCAGCGGTTGATAAGGAAGATCACGGCTGATTTCGTATGCCATGATTTCTCCGACACGTTCGATATTGCGGCGGAAACGCAGGCTATCACCTTGTATATTTACATCGCGAATCTCTGCCAGATACTGGTTTAGAATACTATTATTCCGGTTCAGTTCTACAATTTTCATAGATTGTTTCTCTTTTTTTGATTGTTACATGTTTATGCCGCAAATATACGGATAATTCATGAAAGATATGGAAGAATGGATATCTATCAATTTAAATACTATACTTATTATTCTAGGTGGTAATATTCGTAGTTGCAATGTCGAAATGACAGATTTGTTACACAAGTATAAATCTTTAGTTTATTACGGATTTTTTTCTGTAATAACTTCTTTAGTTTAAAAATAAACTACTACTTTTGTATCGCCAAAGACGAGGAGGACTGAACTCACTGGTCTATTGGATGGTATAAACGGAAAACTAAACATTTGATATAATAACCAAATTAATCATTTGAACAATGGCAAATTTAGATCTTACTAAGTACGGTATCACTGGAACCGTAGAAATCGTACACAATCCTTCTTACGATGTATTGTTTGCAGAAGAAACAAAAGCTGGTTTGGAAGGCTTCGAAAAAGGTCAGGTAACTGAACTGGGTGCAGTAAACGTAATGACTGGTATCTACACTGGTCGTTCTCCTAAAGATAAATTCTTGGTAAAAGACGCTACAAGTGAAAATACTGTATGGTGGACTTCTGAAGAATATAAAAACGACAACAAGCCTGTTACTACAGAAACTTGGAATGTATTGAAAGACTTGGCTGCAAAAGAATTGTCAAACAAGAAATTGTTCGTTGTTGATGGTTATTGCGGTGCTAACGAAGCTACTCGTTTGAAAGTTCGTTTTATCATGGAAGTTGCATGGCAGGCTCACTTCGTAACTAACATGTTTATCCGTCCTTCTAAAGAAGAATTGGAATCATTCGAACCTGACTTCGTTGTTTACAACGCTTCTAAGGCTAAAGTTGAAAACTACAAAGAACTGGGTCTGAACTCAGAAACTGCAGTTGTATTCAACTTGACTACTAAAGAACAGGTTATCCTGAATACTTGGTACGGTGGTGAAATGAAGAAAGGTATGTTCTCTATGATGAACTACTTCAACCCATTGCGTGGTATCGCTTCTATGCACTGCTCTGCTAACACTAATATGGACGAAACTGAATCAGCTATCTTCTTCGGTTTGTCTGGTACAGGTAAGACAACTTTGTCTACTGACCCGAAACGTAAGTTGATTGGTGATGACGAACACGGATGGGATAACGAAGGTGTATTCAACTACGAAGGTGGTTGCTACGCTAAGGTTATCAACTTGGATAAAGAATCAGAACCAGATATCTATAACGCTATCAAACGTGACGCTTTGTTGGAAAACGTTACTGTTGACGCTGAAGGTAAAATCAACTTCGCTGATAAGAGCGTAACAGAAAATACTCGTGTTTCTTATCCTATCCACCACATCGAAAATATCGTTAAACCGGTATCTAAGGGTCCTCACGCAAAACAAGTTATCTTCTTGTCTGCTGATGCATTCGGTGTATTGCCTCCAGTATCTATCCTGAACCCTGAACAGGCTCAGTACTACTTCTTGTCAGGATTTACTGCTAAGTTGGCTGGTACAGAACGTGGTATCACTGAACCGACTCCGACATTCTCTGCTTGCTTCGGTGCTGCTTTCTTGTCATTGCACCCAACTAAATATGCAGAAGAATTGGTTAAGAAGATGGAAATGACTGGTGCTAAAGCATATTTGGTTAACACTGGTTGGAATGGTACTGGTAAGCGTATCTCTATCCGCGATACTCGTGGTATTATCGATGCTATCTTGGATGGTTCTATCGAAAAAGCTCCTACTAAGACTATTCCTTACTTCGATTTCGTTGTTCCAACTGAATTGCCGGGTGTTGATCCGAAGATCTTGGATCCTCGTGACACTTACGAATGTGCTTGTCAGTGGGAAGAAAAAGCAAAAGACTTGGCTGGTCGTTTCATTAAGAACTTCTCTAAGTTCACTGGAAACGAAGCTGGTAAGGCTTTGGTTGCTGCTGGTCCGAAATTGTAATTTGAATATAAAGTTACAAAATAACCAACGTAAGAGGGTACTCGAAAGAGTATCCTCTTATTTTTTTATCTTGTGGAATGATGAAATAGAGAAGTGCTTCTGAATTTTCTAAAAGAAATATGTGTAAATAGCGGAGAAAAAATTATTTTTATGCCAGATTGAAAATAAAGTTCAATTTTTTCTGTTGATTTGTCGATATATTGTGTAAAATAACACTGGAAAGAAAATTTCTAATTTAAATAAAACAGATTGCTTATGAGAAACTTAAAACAAACAGCTTTTGCTGTGTTATTATTGCCTTTGATGGCATGTGGAGGAGGAGCACAGCAACAGGCTCCGGCAGAAACTCCTGTACAGGATAGCTTGAAAAATCAGGTAGTAGAAACAATCATGACACGTCGTAGCGTTCGCCAGTATAAACCTCAGGCGGTAGAGCGGGAAAAGATGCAAACGATTGTAGAATGCGGAATCAATGCTCCAAATGCAATGAATAAGCAACCTTGGGAAGTACGTGTTGTAGATAATGCTGATTATATCAATGGAGTAACAGAATTATATAAGAAAGCCAATCCGAAAGCAGCTGAAGATCCGGCATTCAAGAATATGTTCCGTAATGCTCCTACAGTGGTGTTTATCGGTCATGATACGAAATCGGAAAGTTCTCCTTTCGATTGTGGTCTGCTTGCTGAAAATATGATGATTTCAGCATGGTCTATGGGTATTGGCAGTTGCTGTTTGGGAAGTCCAGCTCGTTTTATGAAGACTCCTGAAGCTGCCGAATATTTGCAGAAATTAGGATTTAGTGAAGGATATGAATTGCTGTATTGCATAGGATTCGGTTATCCTGATGAGGCTCCAGCTGCTAAACCGCGTGAAGCTGCAAAAGTGAAATTCGTGGAATAATGAAATGATACATCGGGAAACATGTATAACTAAGAAATATGTCTGAAGTTTGGATTCTGTGAAAAGCCTATAAGTTATTCATGTTACAAATAAAAATAGCTCTGACTTCCCCTGTTTTGGAGATGGCAGAGCTATTTTTGTTTATTGTTGCAGAGATTAAATTGAGAAAACAGTGTCCGTTTAAACATAATGTTTATACTGCTACCTTTCTCCCAAATCATCGTAGGAGCTTTGTAGGATAGCTTTTCCACGCAAGATTCGGTTTTCATCAGGTGAAGGTATCTCCAGCATCGGGCGGTCGGCATTAATGTCTACTAATGTTACTCCTGTGCTGTCGGCAAATGCAAAACCTCCTCCAAATGTCCAATAGGCAAACGGATAAGTATATGCTGTACTCAGTATGTTTCGGCTGAAGTTAAATTCACTGTGGTCGATGCCGAGTTGAGCAAGTAAGGTCGCAGCCAGATCGCTTTGGTTCATCACTTGATTTATTACCATCGGTTGCTTAACTGCTCCTCCTAACCAGAGCATTGGAATATGATGTATCCGTGCGTCGTGTCCGTTTCCTTCGGCTGGATAATAGAATCCATGGTCGGGCAGACAAACGATAAGCAGATTGTTCCAAACAGGAGTTTTGCGTATACGCTCTACGAACTCTCCGAGGCAATGGTCGGTAAAAGCAAAAGCATTTGGTTGCTTTTCCTTCAGCCGGTGATAGGGTACTTCAAAAGGTTCGTGACTGCTCAGAGTAAGAAAAGCGGTATGCCAGGGGGAGTCTCTTCGGTCTTTCAGCATCTGATAGAGATGATCGAAGGTTATATCATCGTTGACTCCCCAAGCGTTCTGGTGCTGACTCATGGGGAAATCGGTATCAGCGGTCAGTTTCTGATATCCACTTTCCAGCAGATAGCTTTTCATATTGGTAAAATTAATATCACCGCCATATAGAAAGTCTGTATGATACCCTTCTTTTACCAGTTTTCCGGCGATAGAAGGCAATGTACGACTCTTGGCTGGTATTTTCATTACCGATAGATCCGGAAAGCTCTGATAGCCGCTAAATGTGCAAATCGTTCCTCTGTCTGTCCGGAAACTATTGGCATAGCATTGCGTAAACCAAATTCCTTCTTTTGACAAACGGTCTATATTAGGGCTGGCGCCTTTCACGCCTCCCAGCGATTCTACCATGGTGGCACCGAAACCTTCCATTAGGATAATCAGGATATCCGGACGTTTGGTATTTAGTAATTCTACTGTGTTTTCTCCTCCGGTAGGATAAAGATTATCGAACAGTTCCTTACGGTGTGTCTCATCGAAGTAGTTGAATTGTTCTGAGTAGTTTTTTGTTTTTCCGGCTGAAGCTATCAGGCTGAAAGCTGGATTTACGGCAGAATGGTTTAAAAACTCATCGTTGCAGAAATATACCTGACCGATGTTGGAGGTTGATTCACTCACTCCTCCACGTATGATGATAAAAAGTACTCCTCCCAGCAGAATTGTGGCAAGTGTACCAGTTATTTTTCTGTTGGCTGGAGGCAGATATCGGGGAGTAATCCGATAAAGTATCCAGGTTACAAATCCAAAAAGCAACAGGATGACAAGTATCCGTAGTATAATAAAACCGGTAGATACACTTGCCATAGCATTTTTCGGAGAGTCCAGATACAAAAAGACAGAGGCGTCAAGTTTGAAGTTCCAAAAAGGGTAGAGGCACATGTCGCCTACAAAGATCAGTGAAATCAGCAAGCAGACAATGGCGTAGTATCCTACAAGTAGTTGACGGAGAGGAAATTTCTTGAACCATATACTAATGAGTATGGTAAGCCATGGGATGGCAGTAAGATACCCTGTAGTAGCAGCATCGAGACTCATTCCGTGAAACATTACCTGCAAGTAGCTGCTAAATGGAACCAGTCGTCCGGGCGCATCATTATAAAGCATGAAAAAGGGTTTTTGCAGTATGAAGAAAATAAATATAACTGCAAAGACCAATATCAGGTATGCGATTCTTTTTTTCATATATTGTTGAATTTGAACTTACAAAGATACATATTTTTATAGTGCGGAGAGATTGTCTTTCATTTATATTCACTTTACATGCAGTACGAATTGTTATTTCGTCGATTTTCAGATTCCCTTAATGTATGTTTTGGGTGATTTTCCAGTTACTTGTTTAAATACTCTGTTGAAGTTGTTGGGAGTATTGAATCCTACTTTGTAAGCAACTTCCTGTACCGTATTATCTCCATCTGTCAGGAGTTCTATAGCACGTGTAATACGCAGATGGTTTACATAGCTGCTGAAGTGTATGCCTGATGTATTAAACAGCCTGCTTAAATTACGTACTGACAAGTTATATTGTGATGCTATCTGTTCCATGTTTAAGTCTTCATGTATGTGTTCTGTTATGTAGTTCAGTATAGGATGCAGGCGTGAATCATTGGGGATAACCAGTGTTTTCAGCAGAAAGTCTGCCCCTAATGTCATTTGTGGAAGTAAATTGAAAAAACTTAACGCAAAGTTGTATAGATCAGTTTGCTTTCCGCGTGTAATGACTTTCCCTTTTGATGCGATGAACTTCAGGTTTTCGGCTATAATACCATTGGTGCTATATATTGAGAAACGGTTTTTCCCATCATCAGGAGTGATGTTCAAATTAATATAAAAGATGATGAGTGAAACCTGCCGGCTGTTGCTCGATAACTTATGGCTGGCTTTTTCTGGAATCCATGCTATATGCTTTTCCGGAACAAAATAGTTTACTCCTCCGGTTTCTACATGCAATGTTCCGGAAAGTGTATAAATAATCTGGAATTTCTCATGCGCATGCTCCTGGAAATTGATTGCTTCCCAACCGGTTTTCTTGATAAGAATGTCGTCGTGCGTGGAACGGCTTATTAGCGATATATATTCTTGTTGTTCTGTATTCATCAGGAATAAACTTGGCTTATTTTGATAATATTGTTGCGTAATGTGCAAATTCGGAACAAAATTAAAGACTTACTTTTGCATAACAAAAAAGTAAGGTAAGTTTTTAGGACAAAAAGAATAGTGATTCTTTTATTGTACACCAGATATAGGAATGAGAATTTATTTGTCTGGTATTGATGTGCATAAAGACTAAACAAAATATATGATAAAAAAAGTATTATTAGTTAGTGTTGTTTTTTTAGGTTTATTGGGGCAAGGGTTAGCCCAGACTCGTTCATTGACACTCGATGAAATGTTTCAGTTGGCAGATCAGAATAATAACCGTATACGGTTGTACGATTTGGCAATATCTGAAGCTGAGCAAGGGGTAAAAGTAGCTTGCAATGATCGTTTACCTTCTATTCAGGCGCATGTTGAACTGAACTATATAGGCGACGGAGTGATGACCGATAGAAATTTCGCCCATGCAGTACATGCAGATATGCCTCATTTTGGTAATTCTTTTGTGCTGAAGGCAAGTCAGGTGATATATGCTGGAGGAGCTGTGGCAAAAGGAATCGAACGGAGCAAGTTACAAAAAAAGGAAGCAGAACTGGAATATGTAGAAAACCGCCAGGATATTCGTTTTCTTCTGGCTGGATATTATTTGGATCTTTTCCAGTTAAACAATCAGAAGCGTGTTTACGAAAGCAATATTTCTCAAACCCGCTTGCTGGTAAAGGATATGAAGGCGTCTTATCGTCAGGGAACGGCGCTGAAGAGTGATATAACCCGTTATGAGCTTCAGCTTCAGAGTCTGGAACTTTCGTTGACTTCTGTCAAAGATAAAATAGATGTGTTGAGCCATAAACTGGCTACAGCAGTCGGTTTGGAGCCTGATGTGCTAATCCTCCCCGATACAACCGAACTTCTGAAATTTAATGTTGAAAACCGTACAGAAGAAGACTGGTTGCTCGAAATACATCATACTCCGTCGGTCAGGCTGGCTGATATCAGAATAGAGCAAGAAAAGAATAAACAGGATTTGATACGTGCTGAAAGAAGGCCCAAGATAAGTCTGGTAGCAGCAAACGATTTCACTGGACCTATTTTGATAGAAGTCCCCCCGTTGAATAACAATTTTACATATTGGTACGCTGGTGTCGGCATTTCATATAATATTGATGCCTTATTTAAAAGTAAGAGAAAGCTGAAACAGGCACAGCTTGCTACCCGTAAAATGGAAGAGGCACGCAGAGTGGCAGAAGAAGAGGCTGAGAATGATATTCATGCTGCATATGTCAATCTGAATGAAGCCTATATACGTTTGCGCACACAGAAAAAAAGTGTACAACTGGCACATGAGAACTTCAATATTGTCCGTCAACGATATGTAAACGGTCTGGCACTGATAACAGATATGCTAGATGCCAGTAACACACAGCTGGATATGGAACTGCAATTAGCGAATTATCAGATAGGTATTTTATACCAGTATTATTTATTGAAAAAACTGACAGGAAATCTCTAATAAAGCTATAAACTGAATAAGACGTTATGATAAAAAATAAGAAAAGAGCTATCCCTAATTTTTTTATAGCATTGGTTCTGGCTGGAGGAATCAGCTGGATATGTGGAAAGTTTATACATCTGGGTGATGTGGAGTATACAGACAATGCTCAGGTGAAACAACATTTAAGCCCTATCAATACTCGTGTACAGGGATTCATCAAAAAAATCTATTTTGAAGAATATCAGTCCGTTAAGAAAGGAGATACACTGGTAGTGATAGAAAATACCGAATATTTGCTGAAAGTAGCACAGGCTGAGGCTGATTACCAGAATGCACTGGCAGGGAAGAGTGCTATGCATACTACCATCAATACAACTCAGAGTAATATCTATGTAACCGAAGCTGCTATCGAGGAACAGCGCGTCCGCCTTCAGAATGCAGAAACCGATTACAAACGTTATGCAGAGCTGATGAAAGAAGAAGCAGTCACTCCACAGCAGTTCGATCGTGTAAAAACCGACTATGCTGCCACGAAAGCCCGCTACGAGCAGTTGTTGCGTCAGAAAGAATCATCTGAGCTTGTCAAACAGGAACAAACCCAACGTCTGGAGCAGAACGAATCGGACATTAAGCTGGCAGAAGCTGCTTTGAATCTGGCTAAATTGAATTTGTCGTATACTGTAATCTGTGCTACAGCCGATGGAGTGACCGGACGCAAAAATATCCATGAAGGAGAATTGGTGCAATCGGGACAGACTTTGGTGACTCTTGTAGACGGAACCGAAAAATGGGTAATTGCCAATTATAAGGAAACTCAGACTACCGATATGAAACAGGGCCAACTGGTAGAAATGACAGTCGATGCTATACCTGGGGTGAAATACCAAGGACAGATTATTTCCATTTCAGATGCAACCGGCTCCTTTTATTCCCTGATTCCTCAGGACAACTCGGCAGGAAACTTTGTAAAGGTAGAACAACGTATACCGGTCCGAATTGAATTTACACATAATAACAGCAAAGAGAATCTAAGCCGTTTACGTGCCGGTATGAACGTGGAATGTTACGTAAAACTGCAATAAAAGACAAATTATGGCAGAAGAACAACGTCCTAGAATTTTATATTTCAAGGAATTTATCCCCACTTCCGTGTGCATACTTCTTTCCTTGTTCTTTGCAATGGTGTTTCAGTTCAATGGAGGAGTTTTTCTTCCTACGTCTGTACAGATGTCAAGTGCATTGGGTTGCCTGAAAGAAGATGTGATGATGGCGGGATATGCCTCATTCATCGGTATGACAGTGATTTTTCCCATTCTGTTTCGTCTGAAGTTTCGCTTTACTACCCGACAGATATTTATGATGGTATGTCCGGTACTTATCTGCTGCAACCTGGTGACGATGCACGTGCAGAATATCTTCATACTGGTCGTAACGTGCTTTATTTCCGGTTTTTTCAGAATGTGGGGTACATTTGAATGTTTTTCAAATATCCGTTTGAGTGTAACCCCCTCAGGAAATTTTTCCGTATTCTATCCGGTAATCTATATCATTGTACTCGAAAGCATCCAGCTTTCCGGACTTGTAGCCATACATATCAGCGATTGGGCAAACTGGCAATACATGCACTGGCTCGTCATCGGGCTGCTTGCTGTCGTGTGGTTATGCGTATTTTTTCTTACACGTCCCTTCCGGATGGCCCGCAAGATGCCTCTGTATGGCATAGACTGGACAAGTGCTCTTCTTTGGGCTGTAGTGCTTTTCTCCATTGTGTTTGTCTGCATTTACGGCGAATATTACGACTGGCTTGACAGTGCTCTGATACGAGGCTGTATCGTACTGGCAGTGGTATGCACCCTTATCAATGTGAACCGAATGTTTACGACTCACCGTCCGTACATCCATCCCCATGTGTTTAAGTACCGTCATTTCCCGACTATCCTGTTCCTTTTTCTGATGCTGTGTTTGTTTCTCACTACATCATCAGTTTTACAGGAAATGTTTATGAGTGCTATTCTGAAATATGATATGTTGAATGCCGTTTCGCTGAACTGGTGTGTATTTATCGGAATACTGGCAGGTGCAGGAGTTGTATTCTACCGCCAGGTAGTCCTGCGCAAAGGCTATAAACTGCTTATTACCGTCGGCTTCATGCTGATAGTAGTTTATCAGTACTATATGTATTTCCTTATCCATCCCAACCTGAATATTGAAAGCCTTTACATCCCCAACTTTCTAAAAGGACTGGGACACGGCATACTTTATATATCGCTGACCATCTATGTAGCCAAGACTGTCCCTTTCGAACATTTCTTTCAGGGACTATGTGTATTAAGCTTTATCCGCACCAGCATTGCTACTCCTTTGGGTACAGCCATATTAAACCGCAGGCTGAAGTACATGCAGCAGGATAATATCGGTCTGATAAGCCGTAAAATGGATTTGGTAAAAGAATGGATGCCTGATGTTTCCATCCAGCAATTGTATGAAGAAGTTACCCGTCAGACGCTTCTGACCAGTCTGAAAGAACTGTTTGGTGCAGTATGTATTGTGGGAACCATATTCCTGTTGTTTTTACTTAGTCAGAAAGTTTGGCGAAAACTATTGCGATATGTCAGAAGAAATCATCCCCGATACATTCAGCTTTTGAAGCGTTCACAACCCGCGCAATAAGGCAGAAAGTTATTTTCTGCCGAAATCTGCCGGTACTTCTCCCCATAAATCAGTTTCCCATTTGCGCAGTGGAGTAGTATACTGATTCTCATTCAGCCATTTCTCTGCACGTTCGATAAGCTGGAATAATTCTTCGGTTTTCGCGGTACGTTCCAGCTTTGTTTTACATTTCTTCTGTTTCACCCAGTTCAACGCATTGCGGCTATCAGAATAAATAGGCATATTTATCCCCTTTTGTTTCATCAGTGCCAGACCATGGACAATAGCAAGGAATTCTCCGATATTATTTGTGCCATACATAGGTCCAAAATGAAAAATTTCCTGTCCGGTAAGTAAATACACTCCCCGGTACTCCATTGGTCCTGGATTACCGCTGCATGCAGCATCTACGGCCAGACAGTTTAAATCGAAATTTTCAGGGATTTTTTTCTCTTCCGGTTCGTGTGTTGCTGTCTGACTTTTCTTCAGATACACATAAGCAGGAGTAGCGAAAGCATGTTCTGCCTCTTCACGTGTAGTGAACGATTTATAAATAGCACCTTTGTAGTTCTTAATTTGTAGCTGACAGTCGGTCCACGATGTATATATTCCTGGTTCCACTCCTTTCCATACTACATAAAATTTCTGCTGCTTTGCCATAATCTGTATAATAGCGATATCAATAAACCAATTCACCACAGACTATGCAGAAGTTTCACACATATGTGTAGAAGTCTGTATAATCCGTGGTGAATAAAAGATAGTGTATGATTAATGTCTTAATTACATACGTTCAGGAACCTCAATACCGAGCAGTCCCATTGCCAGTTTGACGATCTTTCCTACATTCTGGCTCAAAGCAAGACGGAACACCTTCAATGCTTCATTTTCTTCACGTAGGATGCTGAAATCGTGATAGAACTGGTTGTATTCCTTTACCAGATCGTACGCATAGTTAGCAAGAATAGACGGATTATAGTCACTTCCGGCCTGGCGTACCACGTTTGTAAAGTCAGCAAGCATCTGAATCAGTCCCTCTTCTTTTGTACTCAGTTCCACACCTGTCGGTATAACAGCAGGAATAGTGATACCAGCTTCAGCAGCTTTACGCAAGATAGACTGGATACGAGCATATGTATATTGGATGAACGGACCTGTATTACCGTTGAAATCGATAGATTCTTTCGGGTTGAATGTCATATTCTTGCGAGCATCCACTTTCAGGATGAAATACTTCAGCGCACCCAGACCTACGATACGTGCGATATCATCAGCTTCTTCCTTAGTCAGGCCATCCAGCTTACCCAGTTCACTGCTGGTTTCTTTCGCTGTTTCTATCATTGCTTCCATCAGGTCGTCTGCATCTACTACCGTACCTTCACGGCTCTTCATCTTACCTTCCGGCAGTTCCACCATACCGTAAGAGAAGTGAACCAGATCCTTACCCCATTCAAATCCCAGCTTATCGAGCAGAATAGAAAGCACCTGGAAGTGATAATTCTGTTCGTTTCCTACTACATAAATCATTTTGTTGATCGGGAAATCCTGGAAGCGAAGCTTAGCAGTACCAATATCCTGAGTCATATAGACAGAAGTACCGTCGGCACGCAGCAACAGCTTGTGGTCAAGACCTTCAGCAGTCAGATCAGCCCATACAGAACCATCCTCTTTGCGATAGAAGAAACCTTTTTCCAGTCCTTCCAGCACTTTTTCCTTACCTTCCAGATATGTTTCAGATTCGTAGTATATCTTATCGAAGCTGACACCCATCATCTTGTATGTTTCATCGAATCCGGCATATACCCAGTCATTCATTTTCTTCCACAAAGCGCGGATTTCAGGGTCATTTGCCTCCCATTTACGCAACATTTCACGAGCTTCCTGCATCAGTGGTGATTGAGCTTCTGCTTCTTCCTTACTCAAGCCTTTTTCCATCAACTCAGCTACTTCAGCCTTGTAATGTTTGTCGAAAGCCACATAATAATCACCAATCAAGTGGTCACCCTTCTTGCCTGATGATTCAGGAGTTTCTCCGTTACCATATTTCAGCCATGCAAGCATTGACTTACAGATGTGGATACCACGGTCGTTTACGATATTTGTCTTTACGACCTTGTTTCCGTTGGCAGCCATTACATTGGCAAGTGCGTTACCCAGCAAGTTATTGCGGACATGTCCCAGATGCAGCGGCTTGTTTGTATTCGGTGATGAATATTCTATCATTACCAGCGGAGCATCTTCGGTAGCTTTCTGAATGCCCCATTGAGCATCAGCGTGAATGCGGTTCAGCAGTTCAACCCATACATCCGATGCGATAGTCAGGTTCAGGAATCCTTTGATGACATTATAATTTGCGATAGCCGGTTCGTTCTTTTTCAGATATTCACCGATCTCCTGTGCTGTTTGCTCCGGTCCCTTCTTCGACATTTTCAGAAAAGGGAAAACCACAAGCGTAAGATGACCTTCAAACTCCTTCTTGGTTTTCTGTAATTGTACCATTTTGGCAGGCACTTCTGCACCGTACAATTCTTTTACCCCGTTGATGACGGAGGCAGTCAGTTTATCTTCTATTTTCATGTGTATATATGGTTTTGTATTTCCTGACATTTATCAGTTTGCGCAAAGATAGTGATTTATTCATCATTCGGAAAGCATCATCGTGTACAAAAACTAAAAAAGGAACGTCATCTTCTCCCTAGGGAATAGGAGAGTGACGTTCCTTACATGTTATGAAGAATTAAAGGGTTTTGTTATTCAGCTATACAGATACTTACGCGGTTTTCTTCCCGTGTGCTAAATGGCTGTACGGTATCACCTTTGTAATCGACCGTGATACGCTGGCTGTCGATACCCATTTCTTTCAGTTGGGTAGCTACATTTTCAGCACGTTTCTTAGAAAGGCGCATGTTGATATCTGCATTACCAGTCTGCTTGTCTGCATATCCACTGATAGTAATATTACATTCAGTGTGTTCTTTCATGAATTCTGCCAGTTTTTCAATCTTCATTTTTTCTTCATTGCGGATAGCGGAAGAATTAAGTGCAAAGTAGATATTTTCTGTCATACTAACCTTTTCCTGTTTTACCGGAGCAGGTTGCTGTACCGGTTTGGGCTCTTCTTTTACAACGGGAGCCGGTTGCGGAGTCGGTTCATAGTAAACAGGTTCTGTTTTGCGTGAAGTTTTTCCAAACTTGATAGTAAATCCGGCAAGCGCATTAAACTGCCAGTCTACATTGCCAGCTTTCTTTGAATTGAATTTATCCGACAAAACATTGGCATTTACTTCGATGTTGAAGAAAAGGTTAGAGGTTAATCGTAGGTTTGTACCTAATCCGAACCTGCCAACCGGACTGATCTTATTATCTGTCCATAGGTAACGCAAATCATAGCCTTTGTTAGCCAGTGTTACAGCTTCATCGTTATTGAAAGCTCCGTTTAGTCCTACACCTGCAAATAAATATGCATTGAAGAAACGGTCAGGATTATAACTACAAAACAAGTTGCTCAAATCTAGTGTAGCGTCTACATTACCCTGTAAGTAATTGTATTTATAGGCATTTTGTGGGGATACCCATCCTCCTTTAGCCTGCCAACCACTTATTCCGGCACGCAATCCCCAGAGCGGTGTAAACTGATAGCCGCCGTAGATAGCAGCTGCCGGAGAAATCAAGTCTCCGAATTTCGCTTCGCCACGTGTGTGTGCTGCACCGGCTTGTACTTGCATGAACCAATGAGGAACAAACTCTGTTTTTCCTTCAGTTGAAGATTGTACTACTTGTGATTTAGCTGTTATTGGAATTAATCCAATTGCTAATAGTGTTAATAATTTATTCCAATGCATAATGTAATTATTTAAGTTTCGCAAGTGCTAAAATGATGTAATAAAAAAGGCTAAAGTGTTTG
>DXLM01000051.1 GCA_019414725.1 Bacteroides sp. | reverse complement strand
TCTGCCGGAGCTTCTACAAATTCAGTAATACCATTGTTTACCAAAATATTGTACCATGAAATCAGTTTCTTGATATCTCCGTTATGAACACGGTCACGATCATAATTTGGCAAAACTTCTGCAAAATAAGCATGCAACTCATCGGCTGATGCTTTTTTATAATTGATAGAAGCAACCGCTCCATTCTCTTTCTTCTTTACCGCTTCCAGCACTTCGCTCAAAGGCACTTCTTCTGCATCTGTGTACATAGCAATATCCGCCAATGAGATAACTTTGTCATGAGCATAAGCAGGAACTCTTTTCTTAGCCGCGTCAACTGTTTCTACAATCAACATGTTCTTTCCTTGAGAAATCAATTTATATAATCCCGGTTTGCCCGCGATTGATAAAATGGTCTTTAACATACTATTCTATTTTATATTTATGGTTTGAGGAAGCAAAAGTACAATTCACCAATGAAACTCCCAAATTTATAGTATGAATTTTTCGGTTTTTAATTGTTCTACTATTCTGTTCAACTGGGGTATGAGCAATTGCACCCCGTCATTCACCACCGTGAAATCGGCCCGCCGACGCTTTTCTTCATCATCCATCTGGGCAGCAATACGTGCCCGGACTTGTTCCTCGCTGGCTCCATCACGATACATGGCACGCTGTATACGCAGTTCTACAGGTGCATAGACCATTATTACCGCATCTACCGTATCCTGAAAACCGGCCTCATACAAAATAGCTGATTCCATACCCACTATCTCACACTTTTCCTGACGTTCCACCCATACGGTAAAATCTTTCCGTACCCGGGGATGGATAATGGAATTGATTTGGAGCACATGCGCCGGATCGGAAAACAGATAGGAAGCCAGCAACGGCTTGTTTAACAGACCATCCTTATAAACCTCCTCACCTAACAAAGCAATCAGTTCCCCACGAATTCCGGCATCGGAAACAGTAAGGCGCTTCGCTTCATTATCCGCATTATACACTGGGATATGCATATCCTCCAGCAAATGGGAAATGTATGATTTTCCACTGCCGATGCCACCGGTAACCGCTATCTTAATCATTGAATTTAATTCGTTGTTCTATCAAATAATCCACCTCCTTGGGATTCAAACGGACGTGGTTCACATATCGGGGGATGGATTTGAGATTGACCGGACACTTCTCCCCCTTATTGTTCAACAAAGACTCATAAGTCACCCCGATAAAGAAATCCTCGGAAGTGATGGACTTGAAATGACTCAGACCTACCTGAAAAGTCACCTGAACCTTGGAGGGAAAAGTGCGAAGTACTTTATCGGGCGGAAAATTGATGCCACGTATAGGCACCTCCACACTTTTTTCAGCGTAAATATCTACCAATAAAGTCACATCATCAAAAGAGGGAATGAATTTCGCTCCACGTACATCGGCCAGATTCACCCTGCGACGAACGGTGTCTGCCACATCTTCAAAGTTCAATGCCTGTGTATAAGCAGCCGTGATGGTATCCAAAATCTCTTGAGGAGCATAAACCATCACTGAATCCGGCGAGTAAATGATATCCGAGATATAATACTGACGGTCCAAAGCCACCTTGCCTTGCAATTTCACGGGCACCTTCTTTGCCTTCCCTTTTGTATAAATAAACTCCACAGTATCCGGCCGTATGGTCAGCAATTTGGTTGTCTGATTCAACTGGACCGAAATCTTTTTCATTAAAGCTGAAACCGGAATCCGGACACGACTTCCTTTATCCTCATAGTCCTTAAAGTCCACAACAATGGGATAGAATGTCTGTCCCAGCATATAGTTAGCCAATACAGTTCCCCTGTCTTTCACGCCAATACGCAGTTCATCGGGAAGTTCGGAGGTCAGCACCACATCACTAGGTACATTCTTCAACCGTAACGGAACGGAGAATTCCGTTTCATAATCATCATTTAACACCTGAAGCAACCAAAAGCAGAAAGATACAAATACAAAAAACAAGAAAATCAGGAACTCCCTGCTATTACGGCTAAGCAGGAAGCTTCTGATTCTCTCTAAAGTCTTTAAATAGTAAATACGTATGTTCCTTTTGTCGAACATGTTGTTATGTCATTTACTTTGCCTGTTGTTGATTGGATGCAGCATTAGCGAAGATAGAATTTCTATCAATTTTAATCTTAACGCCTGACGCTATTTCCAAAACAACCGTATTATCTTCTATTTCTTTTATCTTTCCGTATATACCACCTGCAGTGATCACTTCCTGACCCACTTCCAGGTTCTTGCGGAAATTAGCAATTTCTTTCTGTTTTTTATTCTGAGGACGAATCATGAAGAAGTACATAATAGCGAAAATGGCTACCATCATAATAAGGAAAGAGTAATCTCCTCCACCCCCTGCCTGCAGAAATACAAATAATAAGTTCATACTTTCTATGTTTTTTAGTTTATAATACCGTTATTCTTCAATAACAAACAAAGATATTAATTTTTTGTTAGCTTATTCTCTTTTTTTAATGAATTAACGATTCCATCCAAAGTACCGTTAATAAAGCCACCGCTTTTCGGAGTGCTGTACAGTTTGGCTATTTCCACGTACTCATTCAGTGAAACGCTGACCGGGATATTGGGAAAACTCAGGATTTCAGCCAAAGCGATCTGCATAATGACCACATCCATGAAAGCCACACGGTCTAAATCCCAGTTCTTTGTATTTTCGCTAATCAGATGACGATAATAATCGGCATTCAAGATAGTACGACGGAACAAACGGCGCGCGAAGTCTTGATCCTCCTCATCTTTAAATTCCGGCAACAATTCCTGTTTTGCACCATTCTTCTCATCGAAACGCTTGATGGTCTTCAACACAAAGGTATCCACGATTTCCTTATCATCATTCCAATACAAACTTTGGTCCTCCAAAACCTGATCCAGTTCGATATTATTAAAAATAATATTTTTATATAGCTTGCGCCACAATTCACGGTCTTCCTCATACGAAGAAGTCTCACTGGCCATATATTCCTTATATATATCGCTTTCTAAGATTTTATCACATAAAGTCTTTACGAAATCAGCTTCATTCTCCCAAGTTTTCTTCTGATTGTTCGAAAACTCCAGCAGCTGTTTGTTTACCTCCAGCTGTGCAATAAAGCGGTTTTCCACAAATTTGGTGTTGGGAAACAATTCTTCCTTAGTAGGGACCAGTTTGTTTTTCGCAGCATTCAGTCGTTTGTTAGCCTGTTTAGTTACCTCTACCATTAAAAGCAGCAGATAGTTGTATAAGTCATACGCTTTAGAAAGGCTGAAAAATAACTCTTTTTCCGCTGTATCCAAGTTTTTGCCTCCGTTCTGATAATAAGCATAGACTATCTGAACTATCTTAAGACGAATAAGAACTCTATTTATCATAATTCACATAAAATTATTAAGGAGTTGCAAAAGTAGGTATTTTCATTGATTTTACATAACATAATTACATTTTTTAATGTAAAATTTACATAGAGCTATCTAAATCGCTTTTTTCATCGAAGTTTATCCGCAAATTCTTTGCCCATTTAAAAAAAATGTCCAATTTTGAAGCCGATTTATAAAGATACTTAAGTTATGGAAGATTATAAAAAGAAAAGTGTAGTGGATGGTGACAAAGAAATTGTTTTTTCAAAAGCAATTAAAGCCGGCAAACGTATTTATTATTTAGATGTGAAGAAAAACCGAAAAGATGAAATGTTTTTGGCTATTACCGAAAGCAAGAAGATTGTTTCGGGAGAAGGTGATGACTCGCAAGTAAGCTTCGAAAAACATAAGATTTTTCTATATAAAGAAGATTTTGAGAAGTTCATGAACGGTTTACAACAGGCTATACAGTTTATTGCCGAAGAGCAAGGTCCTATTGAACCTCATCACACTGAAAATGAAGAACAGGAAACGACCGAAGACGCTCACAAGCCGCTTAGTCCGAATGAAATTAAAATAGATATCGATTTCTGATTCCAACCGATAAAGAAAGCACAATGATAAAAAAATTGTGCTTTCTTTTTGTCAAGTCGGAAATAAGCAGTAATTTTGCACCGCTTTTTCAAGCTCATCGTGTGATATACCACATCGTGTGATGGCGAATTAAGCAATAAGATCAACTTAATTTAGAGTAACACAAAAAATTAAAAAACAATGAAATCAATTGAAATTAAAGGTACTGTCAGAACAGACGTAGGAAAGAAAGCAACTCACGAATTGCGTAAGAACAATGGTGTTCCTTGTGTATTGTATGGAGTGCAGAAAGACGAAAACGGCTTGCCCGTAGCTACTCACTTCTCCGTGCCCACCGAAGGACTCCGTAACTTGGTATACACACCGCACATCTATGTTGTAGACTTGAACATTGACGGTAAAATAGTAAACGCTATTTTGAAAGATATCCAGTTCCATCCTGTAACGGATGCAATCCTTCACGTTGACTTCTATCAGATTGATGAAGCTAAACCCATCGTTATGGAAGTTCCTGTTCAATTGGAAGGTTTGGCAGAAGGTGTACGTGCCGGTGGTAAATTGGCATTACAGTTGCGTAAACTGAAAGTGAAAGCTTTATACAATGTAATTCCTGAACGTCTGGTTGTTGATGTAACTTCTTTGGGTCTGGGCAAGACTGTCAAAGTGGGCGAATTAAGCTATGAAGGTTTGGAATTGATTAACGCTAAAGAAGCCGTTGTTTGTGCAGTTAAATTGACTCGTGCCGCTCGTGGTGCTGCTGCAACTGCCGGCAAATAATCAGTAACCTTTTAATCCTTATCAATGAAATATTTGATTACAGGACTGGGTAATATAGGTGAAGAATACCGAAATACCCGTCACAACATAGGATTCACAGTATTGGACGCCCTTGCAAAGGCGTCCAATCTTGTTTTTACCGACGGACGTTATGGGGCTACTGCCACCCTCTCGCTCAAAGGACGCCAGCTTATCCTGCTGAAACCGTCTACTTACATGAACCTGAGTGGAAATGCAGTGCGCTACTGGATGCAGAAAGAAAACATTCCGTTGGAAAATGTGTTGATAGTGGTGGACGACCTCGCCCTTCCTTTCGGTACACTACGCCTGAAAGGAAAAGGCAGCGATGCCGGACACAATGGTTTGAAACATATAGCTGCTACGCTGGGTACACAGGATTATGCCCGTCTGCGCTTTGGTATCGGCAACGATTTTCCCCGTGGCGGACAAATAGATTTTGTATTAGGTCACTTCACTGATGAAGATTTGAAGACCATGGACGAACGTGTAGCAACGGCTTGCGACATAATTAAGAGTTTTTGTCTGGCAGGCATCAGTATAACAATGAACCAATACAATAAAAAGTAATGGCTGAAGCAAGAATTGATAAATGGCTGTGGGCCTCACGTATATTCAAGACCCGTACTATCGCTGCCGAAGCATGCAAGAAAGGACGGGTTTCCATCAACGGTACTCAGGTGAAGCCGTCGAGAATGATAAAGCCGGGAGAAGTGATACAGGTAAAGAAACCGCCTGTCACGTACTCATTTAAAGTTTTACAGGCAATAGAGAAACGTATAGGTGCCAAATTGGTTCCTGAAATTCTGGAGAATGTAACGACTCCGGAGCAATATGAATTACTGGAAATGAGCAGAATCAGCGGTTTTGTTGATCGCGCCCGCGGAACAGGGCGTCCCACCAAGAAGGACCGTCGCAGCATGGAAGAATTCATTACTCCTGAATATTTCGGTGATGATGACTTCGACTTTGAATTTGATTTCGAAGAACAAGAATAGATAGTGATTAATGGTTAGTGATTGTAGGTGTATGCATCTGCTATTAATCACTAGCCATTAACTACTATCTATCTGTTAATCATTTCACTACTACAGATTTTTCTTTATAGCTTCAATCATTTCTTGGTATTCCGCATCAGTCAGATAAACTTTTCCCGGATTCATCTGAAATACACCTCCATAATCAGGTCCGTCCACATACTTGGGAGCCAGATGAAAATGCAGGTGAGAAAGTTTGTCACTATATGCTCCGTAATTTATTTTTTCAGGGTGGAAAGCCTTGTCCATAGCACGGGTCACACGGGCAACATCTGCCATAAATGCATTACGTTCTTCATCACTCAGTTCAAACAAGTCGTTTACATGATCTTTATAAGCAACAAGGCAACGTCCGCGATAGGTTTGTTCCTTAAACAGGAATACGCGTGAAACACTCAGTGGAGCTATTTCAATCATTAAATTGTGCAATGTCTCATTGTTCTGACAATACAGACAATCTTTAGGATCACTTTTCATGGTTTTCTTATGTATTAAAATTAATTATTCTTCCTCTTTTTCTTTCTTACCCAACAAACGGTACACATCCTCCCGTTCGCCTACCACCCATACCACATCTCCTTCCGTAAAAGGTACATTGATATCAGGGGTCATCAGCGTACTATCTTCTTTTTCGACGCCTACCACCAGACATTTGTACTCATCCCGGATACCACTTTCTTTAATATTTTTACCCAAGAAAAATGAGTTACGATCTATAATGAACTGTTTCAGATTCATTTCACGCCTTTCCAAATCTTCCTCTTCAGCGGCGGCTGATACTCTTTCTGCCTGACGGGCAAACTCGCCCAACTGCTCATCCGTACCGATTACCTGTATGGTGTCACCGGGAAACAGACGTACATTCGCCCCCGGAATATTAATACGATGCATTCCACGAATGATAGATGCCACATGTACTCCGTATTTATGCCCCAAATTCAACTCTCTTAACGTATATCCCGCCCATAAGGAATCCGCAGGTATCTCAAAATCCGAAAGATGTAAGTCGCGGGACAACAAATGTCCTTCATACTCAGGACGCTTCTGACCTGTGAACTCAGCATGCACATCCCTGAAACGCAAATTCTGAATAAAAGTACGCTCCATGAATATAGATTGCTTCTTCAGCCATCGCGAGAACATCATCATACCTACCAAAACAACGGCTATACCGATCAGCAAAGTCGTGGAAGTCTGAAAAAGTTTCTCTATAACAAACATCACAAACATGACAGCTATCACTATACGGAGTAAAATGGTAGAAATTAAGGGAGCCCGGTTGAAACGGCTATCCTGCCATAACGCCTGGAACTCTACAGAGTGGTTTTTTTTCATGATAATGGCACGCAAGAAAGGTGCGATGCAAACGATAGTAAAAACAGTTCCTGCCAGATTGGCCCAAAAGACAGGCAGACTAGCCCGGAACAATGGAATAATAAAATGGAATGAAAGTGTAATCATAGCTATACACAATACAGAATAAACAGCTACGATCCTAGCTATGGCAACCAACAATTTCTTCCAATTGTTTTCATGATTCACCGTTTGTGATCCCGATGAATAACGCTCAAGCATTTTTTTCCATTTGCCGGGCAGACGTTTCTCTACTATATGATAAGCAGGTATCGCCAAACGTATCATATACGGGGTCAGAAATGTGGTAATGACCGAAACAGCCACCACAATAGGATATAAGAAATCACTGGTTACTTTCAGACTTACCCCCAACGAAGCGATAATAAATGCAAATTCACCAATCTGGGTCAGACTGAAGCCACATTGCATGGCAACTTTCAACGGCTGTCCCGACAAAATCACGCCACCTGTACCAAAAATAACCTGCCCAAGCAGAATGGCCAATGTAATAATCACAATGGGCCATATATATTCTACAATCATGGCAGGGTCTACCATCATTCCCACAGATACAAAGAAAATGGCTCCAAACAAATCCTTTACAGGGGCCACAAGCTTCTCTATATTTTCGGCCTCTACCGTTTCTGCCAAAATAGACCCCATTATAAAAGCTCCAAACGCAGCCGAAAATCCAACCTTGGCCGCCACAACTACCATACCGAAGCACAATGCCAGCGAAACAATCAGCAATGTTTCATTTGCCATCCACTTGCGGGAACGCTTCAAAAATGTAGGAATGATATAAATACCTACCACAAACCACAATATAAGGAAGAATAATAATTTGGCAATGCTATATACCATTTCACTGCCCTCGAAATTCTGACTCACTGCCATTGTACTCAACATAACCATCAAAACAATAGCCAATATATCTTCCAATATCAAAATACTAAGAACCAAGCCGGCAAACCGTTGCTGCCTCAATCCCAAATCATCAAAAGCCTTATAGATAATAGTCGTGGAGGACATGGCCAACATACCTCCCAAATACAGACAGTCCATGCGTTGCCACCCGAAAGACCACCCTACAAAAATCCCAACCAATATCATACAAAATATAATGGTACACGCCGCAATGACCGCCGTCCCCCCTACCTTCACCAGTTTCTTGAAACTAAATTCCAACCCTAGAGCGAACAACAAGAATATCACACCAATCTCCGACCATGTATGGATATTGGCCACATCAATGACCGACGGAGTAAGAGGAACATGGGGACTTGCCAAAAAGCCGGCTACGATATAGCCGAGAACAAGAGGTTGCTTTAACCGTTTAAAGACGAGCGTCATGACACCGGCGCAGATCAGAATCAAAGCCAAATCACTTATCAATGGAGCCAATTCAGACATAGCTAATAAATTTTTGATTGCAAAATTAAGAATTATCTATTTATCATATTCTTCATCCTATTATTAATTTTGCATTAAAAGCTGTTTTTATGAAAAGGAACTAACCGTAAATGTATATCAGCCATATAAAGAAAACGCGAATATCCAGATTTCTTGAATATTCGCGTTTTCTTTGTTATCAGCGTTCTCTTTTCCGGCTTTCGATTTATTTTCTGAACGGGGCCTTTACTACTACAGCTTTCAGCTTGCGTCCGCGCACATCAATAAATATTTCAGTACCTAATGCCGTGTAAGCGGTCTGAACATATCCCATACCGATACCAATCTTACGCATTGGAGACATGGTTCCACTAGTTACTTCACCTATTTTCTCTCCATCAGCATTTACCAGTTCATAACCATGACGGGGAATACCACGGTCTACCATTTCAAAAGCAATCAGCTTGCGTTTCAATCCTTCGGCTTTCTGCTTTTCAAGTAAAGCACGTGAAGTGAAATTCTTTCCTTCAACAAACTTGGTAATCCAGCCCAATCCTGCTTCCAACGGAGAAGTGGTATCACTCAAATCATTACCATACAGGCAAAAGCCCATTTCCAAACGTAATGTATCACGAGCCCCTAGCCCGATAGGTTTAATCCCTTCAGGAGCACCTGCTTCAAAAATTGCTTTCCAGATAGCCTGACCGGCTTCGGGATAAAAATAAAGCTCGAAACCACCTGCACCGGTATAACCGGTATTCGAAATAATCACATCTTTCTGACCGGCGAACTCACCTGTGGTAAAAGCATAATAAGGAATTTCAGACAAGTTGACCGGAGTCAGTTTTTGCAAAACTTCCATAGCCTTCGGTCCCTGAATAGCAAGCTGTGCCATACGGTCGGATGCATTTTCCAATTCCGCACCCACTGTGTTATGGCTGACACACCAGTTCCAGTCTTTCTCAATATTGGCCGCATTTACCACCAACAAGTATTTTTCGGATTCATAGTGATATACCAACAGGTCATCAACAATACCTCCCTCCTCATTAGGGAAACAAGTATATTGCGCTTTACCGACGGGCAAAGTCGCCACATTGTTTGAAGTCACTTGCTGCAAAAACTCCAACGCATTAGAACCTTTTACCCAAAATTCACCCATATGGGATACATCAAAAACACCTACGGCATTACATACAGTAAGATGTTCATCAATAATTCCCGAATATTCAATAGGCATATTATAACCTGCAAATTCGTGCATTTTCGCCCCCAAGGCAATGTGTGTTTCGGTAAACGGAGTTGTTTTCATGTTATTACTTTACTATTTTAAGGTTAATAAATTACTTATCTTGCCACCAATTCAGCGATTTTCACCACCACTTTCATGGCTTTCTCAATAGACTGGATTGGCACGAACTCATATCTGCCATGAAAATTCAAGCCGCCGGCAAAAATATTGGGACAAGGCAATCCCTTGAATGAAAGTTGTGCACCATCCGTTCCACCGCGGATAGCCTTCACCTTAGGTGTCACGCCCGCCTCTTCCATAGCCTTGAAAGCGATATCAATGATATGCATCACCGGCTCAATTTTCTCACGCATATTGTAATACTGGTCTTTCAATTCCAATGTAACGGTGCCTTCTCCATATTTCTTATTGATGATTTCCGCCCACTTTTTCATATTTTCCTTGCATGCCTCAAACTTGGCACGGTCATGATCACGGATTATATAAGAGATGGTAGTCTGCTCCACTTCACCCGTCATGCCAATCAAATGATAGAATCCCTGATAACCATCAGTACATTCGGGCACTTCGTCCGTAGGCAGTAAAGACACAAACTCATTAGCCACACGCAAGGAGTTGATCATTTTATCCTTTGCATATCCCGGATGTACGTTACGTCCTTTAATAATCACTTTCGCAGAAGCGGCATTAAAGTTTTCAAACTCCAACTCCCCTACTTCACCACCATCCATCGTATATGCCCACTCGCATCCGAATCTCTCCACATCAAATTTATGTGCACCCAAGCCTATTTCTTCATCAGGATTAAATCCCACACGAATTTTTCCATGCTTGATTTCAGGATGTTCTTTCAAATATACCATAGCCGAGATGATTTCAGCAATGCCCGCCTTGTCATCAGCTCCCAACAATGTTTTGCCGTTGGTTACAATAAGGTCCTCCCCTTTATGATCCAACAGTTCGGGAAATTGCTTGGGAGAAAGTATAATGTTGTCTTCTTCGCATAATACAATATCCGTTCCGTCATAACCATAGACAATGCGTGGGGTGACTCCCGCACCCGTCATATCGGGACTGGTATCCATGTGTGCAATAAATCCGATGGTAGGAACCGGTTTATCCGTATTGGCCGGCCATGTGGCAAACAGATAACCATTCTCATCCAAAGAAATTTCCTGAAAGCCCAATTGTTCCAATTCAGATCTTAAATATTGTGCAAACACCATCTGCTTCGGTGTACTGGGGGTAGCCCCGCTATTCTCATCAGACTGAGTGTCGAAGCTTACATATTTTAAAAATCGTTCTATCACCGTCATTTTTCTTTTTGTTTTAATATTCATACTTGCCTGTAAAAATAGAAAAAGAGCCGTGAATTGCCAAACAAATCACGGCTCTTTTTCATTAATATTTTATTATTTTGTTATTAGAAGCAACTGGAACCATCAAAACAATGGGTACATACCTTACATTTTGGTAATCCTATCGCTTCTACCAAAGTTTCCAAAGTATTGAATTTCAAGGAGCTCAGACCGAAGCGGTCGGCAATCATTTGCACCATCTTCTTATACTCCGGCGAATCTGTCGTTGCATATTTTTCCAGATTCTTATTTTCATCGCCTTCAATCTCCTTAATCATCCGGCGGGTTATCAATTCCAAATCACTTTTTGAAGAAGTGAAACCAATGAAAGGGCATCCATAAATCAATGGCGGACAAGCAATGCGCATATGAACCTCTTTGGCACCATAATCAAATAAAATTTTTACATTATCACGAAGTTGGGTTCCACGCACTATAGAATCGTCACAGAACAACACGCGCTTACCTTCCAGCATTGCACGATTAGGTATCAGCTTCATTTTTGCTACCAGTGAACGCATTTCCTGATTGGCAGGAGTAAAACTACGAGGCCAGGTGGGTGTGTACTTGGCAATAGCACGATGATAAGGAATTCCTTTGCCTTCAGCATACCCCAATGCCATACCTACTCCCGAATCAGGAATACCGCAGGCACAATCAACTTCCGAATCGTCCTTCTGCCCCATTTTATAACCACTCATAAAACGTACTTCCTCTACATTTTTCCCTTCATAGCATGAAACAGGAAATCCATAATATACCCACAAAAAAGAACAAATCTGCATTCCTTCGTTCGGCTTGCGCATTTGTTCCATTCCGTCGGCACGCAAGCGAATAATTTCGCCCGGTCCTACATATTTCTCTATTTCATAATCCAGATTCGGCAAACTGCTTGATTCACTTGTCGCAGCATACGCACCCTCTTTTTTACCTATCACAATCGGAGTACGCCCCCATTTGTCACGTGCTGCTATAATACCGTCTTCCGTCAATATCAGCATGGAGCATGATCCTTTGATTTTATTAAAGACATTCTCTATACCATCTACAAAATTTTTCCCTTGCACAATAAGCAATGCGATCAGCTCCGTCTGATTCGTCTTGCCAAGACTCATTTCAGAAAAGTGCATATTAGCTGCCAGCAAGTCGCGTTCCAATTCCGTAATGTTATTGATTTTAGCTACTGTGACGATGGCGAACTTGCCCAGATGCGAGTTTATCACGATAGGCTGCGGGTCCGTATCACTGATAATGCCGATACCCGAACTACCTTTGAACTTTGGAAGTTCAGATTCAAACTTCGTGCGGAAATAAGAACTCTCCAAATTGTGGATAGAACGCATAAATCCCTCTCCTTGGGCATACGTAGCCAAACCACCTCTTTTTGTTCCTAAATGTGAATTATAGTCCGTCCCGTAAAATAAGTCGGTGACGCATTCAGCCTTTGAGACTGTTCCAAAAAAACCACCCATTCCTTTTTGCGTATTTTTCGTTTAGGGTGCAAAATTACGAAAAAAGTTTGGCTCTGAATGAATAATCATTGCTATTTTTGCATTAAAATGTAGCATTTATGAAATCACTATTACTCATCTTCTTGGGAGGAGGTACAGGAAGTGTACTTCGCTACCTGCTTACCATAAGCATTTATCGCCAGGGAACAACGAATTTTCCGTGGGGTACTTTCGCAGTCAATATTTTGGGTTGCATACTGATCGGGGTATTCTATACCCTCACCTCACGCATTCATATCAACAATGATATAAGACTGATGCTCACTATCGGACTTTGCGGTGGCTTCACTACTTTTTCCACTTTCAGCAACGAAAGTCTGCAATTACTGAAATCAGGACTCTACCCCTCTTTTTTCACCTACATCATCGGTAGTGTGGTATTGGGTATCCTCGGAGTAATGCTAGGGATATGGATGAGCGAATAAAGCAAAAAATATCCCTCCGGCTCTATACCACATAGAACAGGAGGGATTGAAATTGCACCTCAGTTATTAAACCTTATTTTAATCTCAAGACACTTCGTCCGGCTGTAATGGCTGCACTGTTTGCAGGAGTTGACTTACGGGTACAATAATCAAATTCCGCAGTTTTCTCTCCGTTAAATGATTTCCATTTTAATTTCAGCTTCACTGTTTTTCCTTCAGTGTCAGGCAAGGAATCCAAATTAAATGCCACCAGTCCGTCGGCAGGTTCACCATATACATCACCAAAAGCATTATGACGGAATTCTACCTCATAAGGATTTTCAGCATCTTTACTCATCAACAAATTGACAAAATGAGCTTGACTGCGATTCCCCCACATGGTTCTGAAACGCAAAGTCAAATAACCGTCCTCGGCAATTGTTACCCAATCGTTAATCATATCTACAGGGTCAGTACCATATACTTCATCATTCTTATCTCCTAAATCACCGGCAATCGGTTTTGTCAAGATACTGTCTATCCAGTTGATATGTACAGCCTTGTCATACTCTCCGCTTGACTCATTCACCGGATCGAAATTTACAAGGGCCCTTACTTCCTTCTCACCATAGGGAGAATTTTTCATATTGACAGGTAACAGTGTCGTACTGTCATCCAACTGCATAAAAAATGAATTGTCGGCCACCGGTTTCACAGTAACCAGTGCATTGGGCAACGCATATCTATAATAATCATTATCATCATCATCCAAACAGGATTGAAAGATCATCACAGAAGCAAGTACCGCTACAGACGCAAGCAATTTATTAAAACCAAAAAACTTTTTCATTGTGCTTTTCTTTACTTAGTTAATTATTCTAGTTTATAAGTCCTTTCTATTGAAAGAAATGCAGGCCATACCATAATGCTGCACGAAGTTTTGTTAAGAAAACATAATCATCTGACAGTTATGTTACAAACCTTCTTCCATTTATATTTCTTATATTCACACAAGCGAGCCATAGGCGAATAAAGGGATAATTTTACCGAAATTTAGCTCATCTCAAATTACTAATCCTATGATTTTTTTATCTTAATTTTGTTACTGTTTTTTGAAAAAAGAAAAGATTTAGAATAAAGAGTTTTATGAAAGCTACTATCACAAGTCTCATTTTTTTACTATTGTCATTAACCGTCTCATCGCAGACTTATAAATACATTGGCATAGAAGAAGGACTAAGCAATCAGAAAATATACAAAATTCAGAAAGATGCTCGTGGATATATGTGGTTCCTTACTCATGTGGGGATAGACCAATATAACGGAAAAGAAATAAAACATTATAAATTAAGAGAAGGTAACAGGGAACTAGACCCGTTATTGAATATAAACTGGACTTTTTTAGATAAAACAGGTACACTACTGGTCACAGGAAAACAAGGCAGAATTTTTCGTTATGATTCAGGCCACGACCGTTTTGTACAGATATACAATATGTACAATTACTGGAATAAGGACTACCATGCTTTCGTGAGATATAGTTACATAGACCAGGAGGATAACGTATGGCTGTGCGGCAAATCGGCTATCCACCTTTTTAACATAGAATCCGGACAAAAGCAACAAATCTCTAACCGACTGGGAAATATCACCTGCATAGAACAGATAAACAGTGAACATTTCTTTATAGGTACAGACAAAAGAATCTATCTGGCAAAACTGGAAAACGGGAATTTAAAAGAGCTCTCCTGCGGCAAACTGGGAATGATGGATATGCACGTACATGAATTATATCTACACCGTACAGCCAACAAACTATTTATAGGCACTTTTGAAAAGGGAGTCTATATATATGACTTGAACAGCCAGAAAATTGTACGTCCCGAAGTAGAACTGACAGATGTGAATATTACACGGATCAGTCCTTTGAACACAAAGGAATTATTAGTAGCCACTGAAGGAGCAGGAGTACACAAGTTAAACATAGACACCTATGAAACAGATCCTTATATCATTGCAAACTATGGTAGTTACAACGAAATGGATGGAAACATTATCAATGATGTATATGTAGACAACGAGCAGCGTATCTGGCTGTCCAACTATCCTACGGGAATTACCGTCCGCAATAACCAATATACCAACTACAACTGGATAAAGCACTCTATTGGCAACCGGCAGTCACTAGTAAACAACCAAGTAAACTCCATTATAGAAGACAGTGACGGGGATCTGTGGTTTGGAACAAGCAACGGCATCAGCTTATACGATTCAAAACAAAAGCAATGGCGTTCTTTCCTAAGCTCTTTCAATCACGGACTAAAAAATCAGAACCGCATTTTTATTACTTTATGCGAAGTCTCTCCGGGTATTATATGGGCGGGAGGATATGCATCGGGCATTTTCCAGATTACCAAGAAAAACGGGAACATAGAATACCTCACCCCTGCCCAATCCTTCCATCTGAATGTACGTGCCGACAAATACATACGCGACATTAAAAAGGACAGATACGGGTGTATATGGTCCGGAGGATATTATAATCTGAAATGCTTTAATCTGAAGACACGCCAAGGACGTCTTTATCCCGGACTAGGTTCTGTTACTGCCATTGAAGAAAAGGACAGTACATCTATGTGGATAGGTACCTCCACCAATCTTTTTCTACTGGACCGGAATTCGGGCAAATACCATGAAATACCTCTGCCCGGTGGAGCAACCTACATTTATACGTTACACCAAGAAGACAATGGTTTACTCTACATTGGCACCAGTGGTTCCGGACTATTTACTTATGATCCGGTAAAAGAATCAATCAGCGCCCATTACCATACAGGAAACAGCCCGTTAGTATCAAACAGCATTTATGTTATTCTACCCACAAAAGACGGGAATATCTTGATGAGTACCGAAAATGGTATCAGTATTTTCTCGCCTACCAACCGCCAGTTCCGCAACTGGACTCGCGGACAAGGGTTGATGTCCACCTGTTTCAATGCCGGCTCCGGCGTACTACGTGCCAATGGGAACACCGTATTCGGAAGTACAGACGGTGCACTGGAATTCCCCCCAAACATAGAGATGCCCAAAACAGGAGATTCACATATGATATTCAGCGATTTCCGTATTTTCTACCAAACTGTATATCCCAATGATCCAAACTCTCCTCTGACTAAAGATATCGACCAAATAGAGAAATTGAATCTGAAATATATGCAAAATACATTTTCCATCCGAGTATCCTCTATCAATTACGATTATCCGTCGGACATACTATATACCTGGCAGTTGGAAGGATTCTACGATGGCTGGACTACTCCCAGTGACGAAGGAACTATCCGATTTACTAATGTTGCTCCCGGCACCTATACACTGCGTGTACGTTCCGTTTCCAAAGAGGATAATAAACACGTGTTGCAGGAGCGGATATTGAAAATAACTGTAGCACATCCCGTGTGGCTCAGTTTTTGGGCTATTTGTATTTATGTCCTGACTATCATTTTAGCAACATACGTCATTTTCCGCCTTCATTCCATGCGCAGAGAAAAAAAGGCCTCGGATGAAAGAACTCGGTTCTTTATCAATACAGCGCATGATATCCGTACTCCGCTGACACTGATAAAGGCACCTTTGGAAGAAATTCAACAAAAAGAAAATTTAAGTGAAGAAAGTCAGGCCAATATGCTTACAGCCATGAAGAACGTGGACACTTTGATACGCCTCACCACCAATCTGATAAACTTCAGCAAAGCCAATGTGTACTCCTCCTCCCTTCGTATATCGGAACACGAACTTAATACCTATATGGAAGGAATATACCATGCCTTTTATAGTTATGCAGAAGCCAAACAGATCAAACTCGACTACAAAAGCAACTTTGAATATCAAAATGTATGGTTCGACAAAGAAAAGATGGACTCGATCACAAAAAATCTGATTTCAAATGCCATCAAATATACTCCCGCCCACGGTGAGGTACACATTATCACCCGCCATGACAAGGACAACTGGAGTCTGGAGATTACGGACACGGGCATCGGGATTCCTGCCAAAGAACAGAAAAAGTTATTTAAGTTACACTTCAGGGGCAGCAATGCCATCAATGCAAAAATTACAGGCAGTGGAATCGGACTGATGTTAGTGTGGAAACTGGTACGTATTCATAAAGGAAAGATCAGCATAGAAAGCGTAGAGAATAAAGGCACCCGCGTAAAGGTTATCTTCCCCCAAAAACAATTCCGAAGTCAACAGGTTCCGACAGAAACGGTACAACAAGAAAACGTGGTACCAGTATCCCCTAGTGCAGTCTCTCCCCACACTTATAAAGATCAGTATCGGCAGCATGTTCAAAATGCACAGCGCATCCTGGTTGTGGAAGACCATGACGATCTACGCGAATATCTGTCTCATACTTTATCCGAAGCTTATCAAGTGGAAACATGTACCAATGGAAAAGAAGCCTTAAAAATCATCCCCGAATTTAAGCCTGATTTAGTATTATCGGACATTATGATGCCCGAAATGCGGGGGGACGAATTGTGTTCTGCTATCAAGAATAATATACTGACGTCTCATATCCCTGTAATTCTGCTAACAGCATTAAATGACGAAAAGAATATCGTTGAAGGGTTGGAAACAGGTGCGGACAAATACCTGATAAAACCTTTTAACATAGGAATACTAAAAGCATCCATAGCCAATATACTGACTAACCGTGCACTACTTCGTAGCAAATATGCAGAAATGGAACTACACAATGACAGCATTTCCATAAATTATAGCAACACATTGGATCAACAGTTCCTGGAAGCAGTAAAAGAAACAATAACTGAAAATCTAGACAATTCAGGTTTCAACGTGGAGTCACTCTGTGCTTCACAAAATATGAGCCGTTCCAGTTTCTACAATAAACTAAAAGCATTGACAGACCAAGCTCCGGCAGACTATATCCGCCTGATCCGGCTGAAACGGGCAGCGCAATTACTATCCGAAGGACAGTATAATATATCCGAAATATCAGATATGACCGGGTTTAATGATGTAAAATATTTCCGCGAGGTATTCAAAAAATACTATAAAATAAGTCCTAGCGGATATAGCAAGGGAGAAATGAAGGAAGAACCGACTAAACCATAAGATTCCTAAAGAAACTTATTTTGAACAAAATTTATCATTAACGCATTAACAGATAAAAGAGAAAATGAGTACTTTCGGGGCATTCATCCGTAGAATAAACTGACTTATGATAGGAAAAATTAAAATGATGGCAATCATCACGTTTTACGTAGCTGTATTACTTGTTATTGCAGTGTATTTGCAAGACGGAAGCGGGACATTCTCCCATTTTTTCGAAAATGCAAATCTATACATACGTAATTTGCGTAATGTACATGCTCCGGCTTTCCATCAAACTTATGACAATTATCTGCAACTTTTTCCACTCATACTTCTATTCGGACTGAAATTGGGAGGAATAAGAGGTAATTTCGGATGGAAACGACTGTTCACTTTCATAGTCTTGTCAGTCGTACTGACGCAGCTGGTAGTAAATGGATTAAAACTCACCACAGGGGTGCTTCGCCCGGATGCCACAAATTATTTCTCTTTTCCTTCCGGACATACGGCAGCAGCGTTTATGGCAGCTACCCTATTGTATAAGGAATATGGATTCAAAGGATATTGGGTAGGATTAGTAGCATACGCAGCAGCTATAGTTACAGGGTTTACCCGCATTCTGAATAACCGTCACTGGCTGTTTGATGTCATCATTGGTGCGGCCTTGGGAATATTGCTTACTGATTTGGCTTTCCGCCTGGTACAACTCATATTCAAAGACCGGGGACTTATACAACATAAATAAATACTATAAACTTAATAACACAACAAACTTGGCACTTATGAAAAAACAAATGATCTTATTGGGAATGTTAATGGCATTTTGTATGGCAGAGGCCAAAGTAACACTGCCTGCATTATTCACAGACAATATGGTATTACAACAAAAATCGAATGTCATTTTTCATGGCCATTCATCTACAAAAAAAGAAGTGATAATAAAAACGGGATGGAATAAGCATCCCTATACGACATCACCTGACAAAGAAGGAAATTGGAAAATAGAAGTTCCTACCCCATCTGCCGGAGGTCCTTATGAAATTATCATTTCGGACGGGGAGGAGCACATACTGCAAAATATTCTGATTGGCGAAATATGGTTGTATACAGGAGAATGTGAAACAGAAACTCCCATAGATATACCCTCCCAACCTTATATCCGTCTGTTTCAGACAAAAAAAGAAATCTCTTTAGTTCCCAAGAAAGATTTGCATGCTACACAAGAAGGTTGGAAAGAATGTACCTCTGAAACCATAACCGGACTCCCTGCAATCGGATATTTTTTTGCCAGTCAGTTACAAAAAAAACTGAAAGTACCCATAGGTATAATAAGTTGCACCTGGAAAGATACTCCTGCAGAAGCATGGGCCAGTTATGATGCGTTAGAAAACCTGCCAAGTTACAACAAAGAAACTGAAATGCTTGAATCCTTGGGGTTCAATCCTGAAAAAATAGAAGCAGAATATGCCCGTCAAAGAGAAGAGTGGTATCAAGCTCTTTACGAACACGATATGGGATGGTGCGATGACCACCAAGTATGGGCGGAACCTGATTATTCGGATGAGAACTGGAAAACAATGGAACTTCCGGGATACTGGGAAGATAAGGGAATGAAAGACTTCGATGGAGTAGTGTGGTTCAGAAAAACGATAGATATTCCACGTAACTGGACTAGAAAAAATGTCACAATAAATTTAGGGAACATTGCCGATGAAAGCATCGTATATTATAACGGGACTGAAATAGGACGAAACACGAAAGCCGATGCGTCCCACTGTTACACAATTCCCTATAAGCTGGTAAAACGCGGAAAAGCTGTACTGACCATACGTGTGACCAATTACAAAAGCAAAGGAGGAATATATGGCCGTCCAGAAGACATGAAGCTGAGTGTAAAAGGCAAAGATCCTATCTCATTGGCAGGAGAATGGAAATACCTATCCGGTCTCTCATTAAGTGGAATCCCCCCTGTACCCATTTCACCAGAAAGTAACCCTAAGTATCCCACAGGATTATTCAATGCAATGATACATCCGCTTACCTCTTTCCCTCTTCAAGGTGTTATATGGTATCAAGGAAAGAGTAATTTGGAAAGCAGCGATGAATATGCAGACTTATTCATGTCATTGATAGCCGACTGGCGCGATAAATGGCAAAAACCACAAATGCCTTTCTACTTTGTGCAACTGCCCAATCATGAGAAAAAAGAAGAAGCACAAGATGATTCAGACTGGGCGGCCATGCGTGAAGCACAAGCACAGGCTTTACACTTGAATCATACAGGCATGGTGGTAACCACCGATATTGGGAAAGAAAAAAGCAATACCTTCCAAAGTACTCTGGAAACAGGTCTTCGCCTATCACAGTTAGCTTTAAAGCAAACTTACGGAAAAAGAAAAATGCCTCAATATCCGGTTTATAAAGGCTACAGCATCGAAGGAAATACCCTTCGCATCCATTTTGAAAACTTAGGAAAAGGATTCTTGCATCCCGACCCAGTACGCGGATTTATAATCGCAGGTACAGATCGGATTTTTTATCCGGCAACAGTAACTGTAAAAAAGAAAGAAATAATTGTACAATCACCCGATGTACCTCATCCTGTAGCCGTAAGATACAATTGGGCCAACCATACTGATGGTACCTTATTCGGAGCATCAGGCCTGCCTGTAGCTCCATTCCGAACAGATAATTGGTAATTATTGCAAGCTATATGAATAGCCACTTAGATAATTCCTGTATATTTGCACTATTTTAAAATAAACAAAGAAAAACAATGGGAATGGTAATAGGTATAGACGTAGGCGGAAGCACCACCAAGATAATAGGTGTGGATAAAGAAGGCATAAAACATCCTATGATTGTAAAAGCCGAAGATCCTATCACTTCGTTATTCGGTGCTTTCGGCAAATACATATATGATAATGGAATCAGCTTAAACGACATTGATAAAGTCATGTTGACAGGAGTGGGAAGTGCTTACGTAAACCAACCCTTATATGGACTCTCTACTGATCATACGGATGAGTTTCTAGCAAACGGTCTTGGAGCCCACTATGACTCCCAATTGCAAGACCTTATTGTAGTAAGCATGGGTACCGGCACCTCTTTTGTAAAAGTGGAAGGAGGTAAAAACATATCTCACATAGGTGGTATAGGTATTGGCGGAGGAACCATTCAAGGACTATCTCGCCTGTTGTTAAAAACACAGAATATTCATCAAGTGGTAAAGATGGCAGAAAAAGGTGTAATAGAAAATATTGATCTGCAAATCAAGGATATTTGCAATACCCCTCTACCTGGACTGCCTCTGGATGCCACCGCTTCCACATTTGGCAAAGCAAGTTCAAACGCCTCTATGGAAGATGTAGCAGCGGGAATCATTCATATGGTATTACAATCAATAGGACAATCTGTCATATTAGCAGCACTGAATAGCCACATTAAAGATTTTGTCCTAATAGGTAATTTGACCAAAATGCCACAATGCAAAGAAATATTCCCAGTTATGGAAGAAATGTACCAATGCCATTTTTGGATACCTGAATATGCAGAGTATCGCACGGCATTGGGAGCAGCACTAGCTTATACACATAAATAAGAAAGAGAACTGTACTGTTCCTAACTCCTTTGTATTATTATGCTTAGCATAGCAGCAAGATTTTTCAGCTCAATGAAAAAGAAAAAGTGCATCTCCCGCTGATCTTCGAAAGTGGGAGATACAATAAATATCATAAAATTAGCCAACTAATTTATACTTAAAGTAGGGATATTCAATAAATGTTCCTAAAACATAAGTACCCGGCGAGGGTTTCCGGAACCGCTTCCGCCGGAGAAAGGACATGGCGGAGCCTTCCGGACAGTTCCGTGGGAAACGTATCCACACCCACGGGAAAGATAAGGCTTTTAACTAATTCCCCCAAGTTTTCAAACTGAGCCGAAAAAA
>DXLM01000050.1 GCA_019414725.1 Bacteroides sp. | reverse complement strand
GTGAGTTAGGGTCAGCGGATTTTCCCGGTTGGCAAGCTTTCTTTTAAGCGTATAGCCTAGCCAGTCTGAACATGAAGAATTTCCATCAGCCACCCCTCTTAACTGGCTTCGAAAAGCTTTGATTTTAGCATTGAACGACTCCGCTGAAGCATTTGTCAATCGTTCTTCAAAATAATTTATGATGGTCGTACTATGGTTTGAAAAGGTGTGTTAAACCAAAAATGAACATGAATGCTACAATTTCCGCTGAGCCGAAATTTCGGCTCAGCGGTTTCCGAAAATGCCAATTATTTTTTAGCTTTCCAGACGTGCGTATTCATGTGTATTATGGATTAACTCACTGGTACTTTTATCCACCCCGTAGGATAGATATCCGGAGCTTCGGAATGCTGGAACCAACGACTAGGCACAATTACCGTTTTGTCCATATTGGGATTTAACCATGCTCCCCACCAGCTGAATGTACTGTTGCAGATGATGTGATGTTTGCAATGACTCATAAGCATCATATCTTGCCAACTGTCTTCATCCGTATTCCAATCAATATATACTGCATTCTGCAATGGAAGATTTTCCTTTACCCAAGCAATGTCATCTGAAAAAATATAGTAAGATGGAGAGGCAACTCTTCTGCTCATTTCCGCTATTGCGTTTTGATAGTAAGGTAACTGGCATACACTCCCGGTAGTAGCCCAATGCTTGGGTTGCAAATAATCTCCACGACGAATATGTAGAGATACTGCGTTTTCATCCTTGTCCAAAATTTCAAGCATATTAAGACTTCTACTGTTGGCTTTATTCTTGTCAAAAGTGAAAGACTCCCTAACTTCATCCTTAATATCTGCAAAGAAACGTTCCGACTGATAAAATCCTTTAAAATAAAGTAAAGGCCAAAAGTATTTCTTTTCAAAAGCTCGTAAACTATTGGGAGCTTGTTTCCGTTCATATATTTTTTTGAAGAAAAGGAATTCGATAACTTTTTTCAGAGGTTGGTTTATACAAAATTCTGTATGGGGCAGATTAAACACACGATGCATTTCATATCCGTAGTGCACTTTATAATGCATCATGTCCGAAAGGTCTATACGCACTTTGGGATAGTACTTTTTCATTCGCAAATAAAAAGCGTAAATAAACATTTGATTTCCCAAACCACCTGTTACTTTTATAAGTCTCATATTTCTTTGTCCTTTTTTTGTTATCTGCAATATTTCAATTTACATTTCGACATTGTTTATATATAAATTGACTTCGCAAAGGTATTAATTTTATCAGAGTCTACAAACATCTTAAAAAAATATTGTTTTCTCTAATAGCAGCTTATTATCTTGTTATTATATAGTGAACTAACCGTATGAAAGAGTACAGGGTAAAGTTTAGAAGAAAGATCAGAAGATAGTATGATATATTGGTTGCCTTTCTGTGGTACAGCATGTAAGTAATGGTTCTTTTGATGGAAGTGGGTTGCTTTGTCAACGGAATGAATTTCCGAGTTTACTCTCATTAAAACTCTTACGATATTTTTTCTAAATGTCGAATGCTGTAAAGTTTAAGGTAGAGTGAATCTCTGAAATATTTTGTATTTTAGTTATGTTTTGTTAGAATGTTTTTCTTGTTTTCATTATTGAGTATTATTTACAGAGAAGTACCTAAAAATACAGAAAATGATTGGTTTGATACTCTTTAAGTATGAATTAACTAGTTGGTTTTATGTTTTTTTACTGGATCTTTTTGATTAGTTATGCAGCATGGAGTGCTAGATTGTTCTTGTGCCGTGCATTTTTCACCTAGTATAATAGTGCTTCACCGATGTTTCGGCAAATATTACCGAAAAAAATTAAATATATTATCTTAGAGTTGTATGCTTGATACAGAATACGGTGCTTAGGTTCTCTCTTTTAAGTGATAAGTTTGGTTTTTATCAATTATATATGATATCTTTGCGGCTTTAAATATCCGACTATTTAGGAATGTAAAAATATATTGGATGATTTATTGGAACATTGCGAAACTATACTGTCAGGATGTGCTGGCATATTTGCAATATGATCGTGACAAGCTGATTAATTTTTATTTGTTAAACGAAAAAAATGAATTTATTATTATTGAATGCAGCCTCAGGCAGTAAACTTGAGCAAGCACTGGAGAAACTGGTAGATTTTGGAATGGACGCTGGTAAGGATATATTTGTCGCCATTCTGATATATTCAGTCGGTCGTTTTATCATTAAGCAGATTAGTGTATTAATAGCCAAAGTTCTTGAAAAACGGAAGATAGAAACCAGTGTACAGACTTTCTTGAAAAGTTTAGTGAAAATTTTATTGAACATGGTACTTGCTTTTGCCATAATCAGCAAGTTGGGAGTGGAAACGACCAGTTTTGCTGCACTTTTGGCGTCAGCCGGTGTGGCTGTAGGTATGGCACTTTCCGGCAATCTTTCCAATTTTGCAGGTGGTTTGATTATACTTGTTTTTAAACCGTTTAAAGTAGGCGATTATATAGATGGACCTGGAGTAAGTGGTACAATAAAAGAGATACAGATTTTCCATACCATACTTTCCACTCTTGATAATCGGATGATATACGTTCCCAACGGGATGCTCAGTGGAAATGCTGTGATTAATTACAGCAAACAGGAAATGCGCCGTGTTGAATGGGTATTCGGAGTAGAATATGGAGAGGATGTACAAAGGGTCAGAACCGTATTGCAACGTATTATTTATGCGGACAAACGTATTTTGGATACTCCTGCTCCTATCATTGTTTTAGGCTCATTAAGTGCGAGTAGCGTTGACATTACTGTCCGTGTTTGGGTTAAAACAGCTGATTACTGGAATGTTTTATATGATATTAATGAGATTGTTTATACGACATTTAATAAAGAAGGAATCGGATTCCCTTTCCCACAACTTACTGTGCATCAATCTTCAAAATAATAGAAACATATTCAACTTCTTAAATAAATGATCATGAAAAAAATAATTTGTTTTTTTACGATTTTCGTATTTTGGGGAATCACTGATAGTATGGCTCAGGGATTACATTTTGGGGTAAAAGCCGGTGTGCTTGGCAACAAAGCAAATATTAGTGGCATGCGTGACCAGTTTAAGGAAGAGAGTTTGACAGGATTTCAAGTAGGGCCTATGTTGCAATATCAAACAGGATTTCATGGTATCGCTTTGGACTTTTCTCTGCTGTATGTAGAGCGTGGAATCAAACTGACAAATACCTCTAACAGACGTAGTGCTGACATTAAAACACAAAGTATTGATATTCCTATAGAACTGAAATGGGAAATGGGAATATCAGATAATTTTGATTTGTTTTTGGGAGTCGGTCCTTCCTTTTCTTTTTTGGTAGACAAGGACAACTGGGGACGCAAACTTGCTCATATAGCTGTGGATGTTATAGATAAGGATCTTCCATCTATGGGATGGCGTTCGACTGAAGTCGGATTGAACTTGGGAGGTGGAGTGAAAATTGTAAATCATTTAATGGTAAGTTGCTATTATAATATAGGATTAACCCAGTCTGCCAAGCATAATATAGGAGGCAATAAGCATGATGCCATAGATCAAATTTTTGATGGTGATGTATTCGAAAGCAAAAATAGATATTGGCAGTTATCACTTGCTTATGTGTTTTAGTCAGATAATTGCGGATCGTTTTTAGCAATACAAAACTAAAAAGCGGCTTTTATTATTGAGAAGGTTTGTAGTAAAACATCCAATAAAAGAGTCTGAATAACAAAGTGATTGCATCCGTGTGTGGAAAACACACGGATAGCATGAATAAATAATTTTTTTTGCAAAAATGAAATTATATATTTTGATTCAACAGTTATTGAGAAGAAAATTTATTCAATATTTTGTTCTTTTCTTCATTCTGATTTCAATTATAGCCGTCATTGCAAGTTCATTTGAAGAAATGGCCACATACAAAGTACTGTTATTCGGCATTACTTATGTATCTTCTTTTATTTTTCTTATTGAATACACAGCCCGTATCGTATCTGCACCGGCACTCTATCCCGGTATGAAAACAGCAAAGGCACGTCTGAAATATACATTCTCTTTTTATGGTTTTGTTGACTTCGTGGCAGTACTGCCTTGTGTTCTTACCTATGCATACTGGGATACGGAAGTCGTTCATGTCATTATTTTACCCTATATCTTCATTATTTTTAAGTTAATACGGCACTCGCGATCTTTCCGAATTATCGGTATGGCTCTTGCTTCTGTCAGAGAAGAACTTGAAACAGCCTACACAGCTAGTTTCATTACAATTTGCTTTTCCGCCATTTTGATGTATTATATTGAAAGGAATGCACAACCTGAAGTCTTTAAAAATATCGGTGACGGAATCTGGTGGGCCATTATTACATTTGCTACAGTCGGATATGGTGACATTTATCCCATTACCTTTTTGGGGAAATTATTGGGTTGTATTATTTGTCTGGTAGGTGTGGCAATGGTAGCCATTCCGACCGGTATCATTAGTTCTTCTTTTATCAATATCGTACAAAAGAAGGAACAAAGAGAGAAATTCAATAAGGAAGAGGAGAATAGACGATAATAAAGTTCCCCAAAAACAACTGTTGGGGAGTATATTCTTTTCTTATAGATAATTTCTATAGTTATGTGAAAAACTTTGGATTCTTAAAAATAAACCATATAGTCTTTAGAATGTGCATAACAAAAGTCTGCTTGAGGTGACAACGAACTTATAATTGTTATATCTTTGCATTGTCATTGTTGAAGCAATGATAAAATAAATAATCTTTAATCAAAACTTATGATTATGAAAAAAAGTATTTTAACCGTATTGTTTGCGTTAATCTGTACTATGGGATTTTCGCAGGTGTCTTTTAATGTAAAGGCTGGTCTTAACCTTAGTAGTTATATTGGTGAGAATTCAGATCACTCCGAATTTAAACCCGGAGCACGTATCGGAGTGGGGATGGAGTATCAGTTTAATGATATGATATCTTTACAACCTTCATTGTTTTTTTCGCAAAAGGGGGCAAAATATTCAAGTGGATTTGACGGAAATATAATAGATGCTGATGCTGATGTGAAAATTAACCAGCTCTATCTTGAATTGCCTGTTAACGTACAGTTTCGTTTTAATATTGCAGATAACACCAACCTTGTCATCGCGACAGGCCCTTATTTGGCTTGCGGAGTAGGTGGTAAGGCTAAATTCGATGGTGACGCATCCGTTGGAGGCATCCATATTAATGGTGATGACAAAATAGACACATTCGGTGATGACGGACTGGATTACAACAGATTTGATGCAGGATGGAACATCGGTCTGGGTGTGGAGTTCGGAAAGATTCTCGTAGGTCTTGATACCCAACTTGGTTTTTGCAAGGTAATGGATGGCGATGCCCCCCATAATGCAAATATAGGCATTACTTTAGGATATAAATTCTAAGCAAACTCTTTCATACCCCCCTCTCTAGTCTGTGCTGGTTTGCACGGTTTTGAGAGGGGTTTTATTATAATTTTCACAACCGATGTCAGTTCTTGGCGAAAGTAAGAAAATAGCAGTAAGGTAGTTGAAAAAGTTAGAGACATTCAGAAAATAGTATAAAGGCCGCTTTACCATCATGTATGCAGGTTATTTTATCATTATTGCCAGCAAGAAACCATTTAAAACAATCATTGGGAAGGAAAAAAGAAGTAGTTTTTTTATCAAAATGTAAAATTAGACAGTATCTAAATTCTCCATAAAAAATTGTGTATTGCTTTTTTATATCTATATTTGCAATTTCAATAGTTTTATTGCCAAATGGTTTTAATATGAAACGAATTCAAGTACTGTTATTATTTATAGTCATTTCTTGTTCCATGTTTGCACAAGACAGGCTTTCTCTGTTCATAGGCAGGGCGAACAAGTATGCAGCTGTGGAGTTATCCGACTATCGGAAACGTTTATGCGTAGAATATAATATATCTAATCAATTATTGGATGATTATTACAGAAGATGTGGTAGTAATTGGGGGAATGTCGGTTTGGCTCTTGAAATAGCAAAGACTTCCGGCAGGCATATGCGGGAGGTGTGTGACTATTACAAGCATTACCACCGGAATGGATGGAATCGTATATTGGTAGAGATAGGCATAAAACCAGGGTCGATGTACTATGATCCATTTTATGACAGGATTCGTTATCATAGCGAATGCTGGCGTGAACATTATTGCTCTTATTGTGACCATCATGATAAGCATCATCGCAAGCATTATAAAAAACACAAGCGTCATAAACATCATAAATGGCACGATGATGACGATGATTGGGATGATGACGATGAAGACGATTAACACACTTATATATTTTTAAAAATGAAAAAGATCTTTATTTTTTTAGGACTGATGTTTGTCATGTTGAGCAGTACCTACGCTCAAAAAGGCAGACAGGCAATTGGATTTGGATTAAGTTACGGAACAGAAATTGAAAGTGCTGGATTGGGAATTAAATACCAGTACAATATCACTAATCCTCTCCGTATTGAACCTTCATTCAATTATTTTTTTGAGAATGACAATGTAAGTATGTTGGATTTAAATGTGAACTTCCACTATCTTTGTCCGGTAGCTCAAAGTGTCAAACTTTATCCGCTGTTTGGTCTGACCATGTCCAACTGGATGTTTGACATGCATGATTTGGATGTTGACTGGGATGGAGACCACGTCCATGTTGATGATGGGGGTAACCATAATGAATTCCGTATCGGGGTTAATCTCGGAGCTGGGGCGGAATTCGCTTTGGGACGTAACTGGGCTATGAATGTTGAATTCAGATACCAATTGGTTGATGATTTTGACCAAGGGGTTATTAATTTCGGAGCTGCTTATCGGTTCTAAAAACATATTAATGTGTCAAAACGAAAATGACTGCTCCTAAAAGTTACAGATAGTAATTATAACACTTAAAAGGGTCGTATCAAACTCTGTCTTGAGTAATGATACGACCCTTTCTTTAGTCTTTTAGGATGCTTAAATTTCAGATTATAAGTTTATGTTTTCAAAAACTGAGTTTTGTCTCTTGAACTTTATTAAAATCACTATTTCTAGGTATTTCAGAATCTCTTTCAAACCTTTTACTTTGCAGCAAACAAATTAAATGATTTGCTGTATGAAAAAAATGGGTATAATTTATGGTTCCTCTACTGGAACTTGTGAAAGCATCGCACAGACAATAGCTGAAAAATTAGGTGTGGCATCAGTTGATGTAATTGATGCAAGTAAAATTACCACAGAAAAAGTGGAAAGTTATGATATTTTATTGTTAGGGACTTCTACTTGGGGAGAGGGTGAATTGCAAGATGATTGGTATGACGCCATTAAAATGATAAAGACTGCAGATTTGAATGGTAAAATAGTTGCTCTCTTTGGCTGTGGAGATTCAGAATCCTATTGTGATACATTTTGTGACGGTATGGGAGTTATATATGACCAGTTAAAAAATTCAGGTTGCACTTTTGTGGGGGCAGTTTCTGCCGATGGGTATTCGTATTCATCTTCTATAGCGATAATCGATGGGAAATTTGTAGGTTTGGCTCTTGATGACGTGAACGAAAGTGGCAAGACTGAAGAACGTATTAACAGTTGGGTTGAAGAAATAAAGAAGAACCTGTAATTTTGACAATTGCCTTATGATAGCTTCAGACATAAACCCGGTAGAATTGAAAGTATTTCTGAATCATATTTATGAATTAAAAAAAGGAGTACGTCAGATGGTACTCTATACTACCAAGAGGAAGTATGAAGATTTTGCTGTAAAACGGCTGATCAATCAAAAGATTAATTATATAATCCAGCCCGTGGGAAATGATAAAATAAACCTGTTTTTCGGTAGAAAAGAATGCATTAATGCCATTCGTTTCCTAGTGAATCAGCCACTGAACAAATTGTCACCCGAGCAGGATTTTATTCTTGGAGCTATGCTGGGGTATGATATTTGTGCACAATGCAAACGTTATTGCGACCGTAAAGTATAATAATCTCAATTTCACGTAGTTTTAAATGTAGTAGTAAAGGGGTGTCTGAATAATTTTCAGGCATCCTTTTTCACTTTTTATGTGAACCATCTTTTTATCTATTTTGTTGCATTATTAGCATAAACCTTAAAAATGAGAAGATATGGGTAAAGAAGAAAAGAAAAAGATGGAACAAAAGGATGAGCTGACGAATAGTGGTCAGCGGTTTCCTGTTGAACAAGTGTCCAATACTGGTAAGCCTACCAAGAAGCAGGTGAAAGCAGCGGTAAAAGAGTTAAATCCTGACGTGAACAGTTTAGGAAGTAGAGGATAATTTAAAATTGAAAACAGTAATGGATATAACTGGAAAAATAGAAGAGGTAAACCAGTCGGACTCATTATTGCTGGTTGTGTTTTATGCGGATTGGTCTCCCCATTGTGAATGGATTGAACCGCTGTTACATGAATTTGAAAAACCGGTCAATATTGTAAGAGTCAATATAGAAAGTAATCGGAAAGTAGCCGATGCCTATGAAATAGAAATAGCTCCCAGCTTTGTCCTCCAACGTAAAGGCAAGATGTTGTGGGAGAAAACTGGTGAAGTATTTCCAGGAGAATTAAGGGATGTCATTGAAATGTTCAAGAATTGAGATCTGTACATCCAGATTAAAAAAGTTCCGTTGGTATACAGCTACGGGACTTTTTTTCTTGTAGGCGGTTTTGTACAATGGAAAACATATCGTACCTTTGCCAAACAATTGATTAAATTTAAGAATATATGTTCAGAAGTCATACTTGCGGAGAGCTCAGACTTTCCGATGCAGGCAAAAGTGTAACGTTGGCAGGTTGGGTACAGCGTGCACGTAAAATGGGAGGGATGACGTTTGTCGATCTTCGTGACCGTTACGGTATTACCCAATTGGTATTCAACGAAGCGGTGAATGCCGAACTTTGTGAACGTGCCAATCACTTGGGGCGTGAATTTGTTATTCAAATAACCGGTGAAGTGAACGAACGTTCAAATAAGAATATGAATATTCCCACCGGTGAAATTGAAATTATCGTATCGGTATTGAATGTACTTAATTCAGCGGTAACTCCTCCTTTTACGATAGAAGATAATAGTGACGGAGGTGATGATATCCGTATGAAATTCCGCTATTTGGATTTACGCCGTAATTGTGTGCGTAAAAATTTGGAACTTCGTCATAAAATGACAATGGAAGTGCGCCGATATTTGGACAGCAAAGGGTTTCTGGAAGTGGAAACTCCTATGTTGGTAGGTTCTACTCCTGAAGGAGCCCGTGATTTTGTTGTTCCTTCACGTATGAACCCGGGACAGTTTTATGCACTGCCACAGTCTCCGCAAACACTGAAGCAATTGCTGATGGTTTCCGGCTTTGATCGTTACTTCCAGATTGTAAAGTGTTTCCGTGATGAAGATCTTCGTGCAGACCGTCAGCCTGAGTTTACTCAGATAGACTGTGAGATGAGTTTTGTTGAACAAGAAGATATCATTTCCACTTTCGAAGGAATGGCAAAACATTTGTTCAAGGAGTTACGTGGAGTCGAGTTGAGCGAACCGTTTCTGCGTATGACATGGGCCGATGCCATGAAATATTACGGTAGTGACAAACCGGATTTGCGTTTCGGCATGAAGTTTGTGGAATTGATGGATATCATGAAAGGTCATGGCTTCTCTGTTTTTGATGATGCGGCATATATTGGTGGTATCTGTGCGGAAGGCGCTGCAAGTTATACCCGTAAACAGTTAGACCAATTAACAGAATTTGTCAAGAAACCTCAGATCGGTGCGAAAGGTATGGTTTACGCCCGTGTGGAAGCTGATGGCAATGTAAAATCCAGTGTAGACAAATTCTATTCACAGGAAGTACTTCAGCAGATGAAGGAAGCTTTCAGTGCCAAGCCGGGTGACTTGATCCTGATTCTGAGTGGTCCTGATGCTATGAAGACCCGCAAGCAGTTATGCGAACTTCGTCTGGAAGTGGGACGTCAGCTGGGACTGCGTGATAAGAATAAATTTGCTTGTCTGTGGGTTGTTGATTTTCCGATGTTTGAGTGGAGTGAAGAAGAAGGCCGTCTGATGGCCATGCACCATCCGTTCACTCATCCGAAAGAAGAAGATATTCCTTTGTTGGATACAGATCCGGCTGCTGTTCGTGCCGATGCTTACGATATGGTAGTAAACGGTGTAGAAGTAGGAGGTGGTTCAATTCGTATCCATGATTCACAATTACAAGCCAAGATGTTTGAAATTTTGGGCTTTACTCCGGAAAGAGCACAAGAACAATTCGGCTTCCTGATGAATGCATTCAAATACGGAGCACCTCCTCATGGTGGTTTGGCATACGGTCTTGATCGCTGGGTTTCTTTGTTTGCAGGACTTGATAGTATCCGTGACTGTATAGCATTCCCTAAAAATAATAGTGGACGTGATGTGATGTTGGATGCTCCCGCTGCTTTGGATCAATCACAATTGGATGAGTTGAATCTGGTCGTTGATATAAAAGAGGATAAGTAAGTTTTTTCCGCTTTTTATATAGGGTATTGTATAAAAGGCCGATAACGGGACGATCCGAACAAAGCGTAGTGAATGCTGTTTCAGCTAATTCGCTACGCTTTGTCTTTTTGGTTTAAAGTAGTCCGATAAGCTGAAACAGCTTATAAACATATGAAGGAAGCATATAAAAAGTGTATGAAAGAGAAAAATACGATCAAAATAAAGAGTTATGAATCACCCTGCGGAGTGTTGCTGCTCGGTTCATTTGGCGGAAAACTCTGCCTGTGTGACTGGCAGGTGGAAAAACACTGCGATCGTGTGAATCAACGGTTGAAGCGGGTATTGTGTGCCGAATTTGAAATAAGTACGTCAGAAATAATCGAAGAATCAATAGAGCAACTCAACGAGTATTTTGCAGGACAACGCAAAGAATTTAGTGTGCCGCTTCTTTTTGTGGGCACGGATTTTCAGAAAACAGTATGGAATGAACTGTTAAAGATACCGTTTGGCAGGACAATATCTTATGGTGAAATGGCCAGGCATATCGGAATGCCCCAAGCAGTTCGTGCGGTAGCCAATGCTAATGGTGCAAATTCCATATCAATCTTTGCACCTTGCCATCGTGTGATCGGTAGTGACCACTCGCTGACAGGATATGGAGGCGGACTGTCCGCTAAAAGGTTTTTATTGGAATTGGAATCACAACCTCGGTTAATGTTATGAGCAGACAAGAAACATTTCCAATGCTATAATAATAAATAAAAAGGAATGGGTAGTGAAAATGCCCATTCCTTTTTCTCATATCTTCTTAATGAATTACCATGTTGTTCCTTGGAATACACTACTTTCGTTATAGGGAACCAGATATCCGTTCATTGTCAGCGTATTGCCTGAGAAATTTGGATTTATAGTAACACTGGCCTGATTGGTTCCGCCAGTCAGTACAATGGAAACGGTGGCCGAAACGGCAATCCCATTAATTCCATAATTATAGTACACATTACCGTCTTTATCCTGGCGCATACTTATTCCGTTCACATTTCCTTGAACCGTGACACCTCCCAAGCCGTTCGGGCTCCAGTTATACACAAAATTAGTAAAGGCGGTCTGAATAATACCTTGCCCATCGTTTACTTCCACATAATTCGTGTTAGAGGAAACAAAACGCATTATTCCATTACGGAATACAACGTTATCAGCTTCTAATACAAAAGAACCGTTTTTTAAAGCATTAATTGCTTGGACGTAGGATACAGAGTCCTGCTGAGCTTCCAAGGCTTTCTTTTCCTGACGTTCTTTCTTCCATGCTTCGCGTTTAGCGTCTTCTCTTTGTTTTCTGGTTTGTGCATTTGTCACTCCGCTGAAGCAAACAAGTAACAATGCGGCTAAAAATAATACTTTTTTCATAATTAAGCTGTTTAGTAAATCAATAATATCTTTTGAATATTCTGATAACTAAAACAGCCTTAACCATGAATTGTTTAACGAATATGTGAATTTATATAACGATAACGTTTGTATTTAATCTATAAAGCGTCGGGTTAGATTTTCAAACTCATCAATACGCCGGTCACGGAGGAAAGGCCACCAGCGACGAACATTCTCACTACGGGTCATATCTAGTTCCACTACCATATTTTCTTCATCCATATTGCTGGCTTGTGCCAGTATTTCTCCTTGAGGACCTGCCACGAAGCTATTACCCCAAAATTGGATACCATTAGTCTGACCGGAAGGATCGGGCTCATGTCCTACACGGTTCACGGCGATAACCGGCAGGCCGTTTGCCACGGCATGTCCACGCTGCACGGTTACCCATGCACCTAGTTGACGGATTTTCTCTTCTTGAGTGTCTGTGCTTTCCCAACCTATAGCTGTAGGGTATATAAGAATTTCAGCACCTTTCAGTGCCATCAGCCGTGCACCTTCGGGATACCATTGGTCCCAGCAGACTTGTACACCTAGTTTTCCCAGTGATGTCTGAATAGGTTCAAATCCCAGGTCACCGGGAGTAAAATAGAATTTCTCATAATAGGCGGGATCATCGGGAATATGCATTTTGCGGTATTTCCCTGCTATACTGCCATCTTTGTCAAAAACGACAGCTGTATTGTGATATAGCCCCGGAGCACGCTTCTCGAATAACGAAGTAACCAGTACAATACCGTATCCGGCAGCCAACTCACTGTAGAAGCCGGTAGAAGGACCGGGAACCGGTTCTGCCAAATCAAACATATCCGTATCTTCTGTCTGACAGAAGTAAGGGGTGTTGTGCAACTCCTGCAATACAACCAGCTGTGCACCTGCTGCCGCCACCTGTTCTATATTGTGGTGCAGTTTGCTCAAATTGTGACGGATATCATTAGTGCATGTCTGTTGGATAATTCCTACTTTAATCGTTCTTTTCATACATATATTTATTAATATACACCTTCGGGATATTGCATGGTGACGCAATGCAGCGAGCCATGTTGCTTTATTAAAGCAGTGCAGTCAATACCTACTATCTCTCTTCCGGGAAATGCTTCAGCCAATACTTCTTTGGCGCGCATATCATTCACAGAATCAGCATAAGTAGGATAAAGCACAGCTTCATTCATTATCAGAAAATTGGCATAAGTTGCCGGCAAGCGATGATGTTCCTCATCATAAACAGCACTTGCCATAGGTAGCGGAAGCAGACGGTATGGTTTGCCGTCCAAAGTACGGAACGCTTTTAGTTCTTCTTCCATCATTGCCAGTTCCTTATAGTGTTCATCTTTTTCATTGGTGCACTTTACATACACAATGGTATCATCCGGACAGAAACGTGCCAATGTGTCCACATGGCTGTCTGTATCATCACCTGCCAGATAACCGTGTTTCAACCATAGAACCTGTTTTAAGTTAAATGTTTCTTTTAGAAAATCCTCCACTTCCTGTCGGTTCATTTCATTTCTGTTTTTAGCCAGCAAACATTGCTCTGTAGTCAGCAGGCTTCCTTTCCCATCACTTTCTATGGAACCTCCTTCTAAAATAAAATTCCGGCAGAAAACATATTCACCTTTCAGAACAGGATGGTGAAAATACAGTTCGTTATTAATCTGGTTATCATAATTTGCGGCAAACTTCATTCCCCAGCCATTAAAACAGAAATCCAGCAGCAGGGGAGTAGCGTCTTCTTTCAACAGGGTTATAAAAGCATGATCGCGTGCCCAAGTATCATTTGTGTTGATTTTTGATGTGACTAGTTTTTGGATATCAGCTCCATAATTATCTATACTATCTCTTATGGAATCGGGGTCTGGAGCCACAATCAACAAACTCTGACGTTTCAAAACCTCATAAGCTATCTTAAGAAAACAGTCATTCACTTCGTCCAACATGTATGCCCAGTCTGTGTCTTTATGGGGCCACGTTAGTTGAATCAAACTTTGTTTATGCCATTCGGCGGGTAAATAGGACATATTCATATTTTTAAATTTGTCTTGCAAAGATATGAAATAAACTTTATAGGTTAATTAGTCATCGCTTCGTTTTTGTAACGAGCTTTTCCGTCTTTTCCATAAGAACCAGCGGAACAGTTCATCCCAAGTATTGAAATCTTTTTTATACATGAGACCTACTCCTTGAGTGGTCAGGGTAGATTTAGTAAAATAGCGGTCATTGGTCTGATTATACCCTCTCAAACGGAAATCTCCGTTTTTTGTCAATAACCATATCGCTTCAAAGTCTCCTACGAAGTTGCTATTTGCCATCACATTCTCCTTATAGCCGAAGTTTCCATTTATCATCAGCCTGTTATTCAATAACCTGCCGGACAACATAGCTTCTGCTTCCACATCTGTCCAACCTTTTTCACCGGTACTCAAGTTGGCGCCTATGTTCCAGTTTTTATTGCCCATCCATTGGGACAACATATTGTTCAGCTGACCGGAAAGTGTACTGAAGGCTAAAGAACTGGTCGCATTAGAGGATTGGTCATTATTGGCATAATCATAGGTGTAGAACTTACCAATTCCCAGCAAATAAATAATCTGTGTATTCATTTGTTCTTCCGTACTGGTAGCACTACGTACCAATTCCCGGTCTTCCTCGCTTACAGTGGGCAGTTCCAAATCGAATTTAATATCCGGATTGGATAAATTTCCAGTCAGATTCATCAGACAGTTTACCTTCACCGTACCTTGGTTGCGCGAGGGATCTACTACCAAATCACTTAAAGAAGCAGAATTAACCGTGTATACCGCCTGTAAATCAAGATTCGCCTGATAAGGGTCACCTGAGAAAGTCACCGTGCCACCTGATTTCAAGGTAAAGTCCTTGCGTATTACTTCCTGCATGCTTAGTTTATACATACCTTGATCTATGACATAGCTACCGAACATACGGAAATCACCTTTATTGAAAAAATTCACTTGCAGGTTTCCATTTCCGGTTGCTGTAATATTATCTCCCGCTACAGGATCCATGATAATTTTCATGGTAGCGCTGGGAGTTGCTTCTATCAACATGTTGATGCGGAGATCCATAGGAGGTCCGTCGTCCTCTTTAGTCTTACGCACATTAGAGTGGTGGTAAAGATTGGTTTCCACATTATCGTGAATGCGCTTGGGGGTTTTGTCTACAAAAGTGATAAACTGATTGCTCGCTGCTTCCGTGGTTACTCCGGTTATATAAGTGAAGCTGGTATTGTTGCCTGTGGTCAGTGAAGCGTCCACTGTCATCGCATTATTTCCACCATCCAGTACCACATTTCCTGTACCATATACTTTTCCGTAAAAAGGCATATTCCCGGCTTCGTAGGTATTGTACATCAACAGGTTGTTGCCTCGTATATTGAAATGGTACATCAGATTTTTCAGCTTTGTGTGATGCAGATAACCATTTACCAGTCCGTCATGTCCCTCACGGTCATAGACTTTTACATTCCTGAAATCCAGACTGCCCGAAGATATATGTATGGAGTCATCCCGGATTTGGAAATAGGTGTTCAACACATCAATTTTAGCATCCATTTTGGCCCTCACTTCACCTTCCAGATCCAAATGCTTGAAATCGCCATATAAACGGACATTTCCGTTGACACGGCCATTTATTTCACTGAAAATTCCTTCTATAAAAGGTTGTAAGAATCCCAGATTGGTACTATCTGCCCGAATCGACAGATCAAGACCTTTTAACTTGGGAGAGACATACCCTGTCACATGAGTGGAGGAAATTCCTTTTTCCGCTATTTGGGCATCCAGTCGTACTCCGCCCAATTCCTTATCCCATACACCTGCAATGTCGGCTTCTCCTAATAAAGAACGGTTCAGACAGAATTTGTGCACATTCAGACGGGTCCGCATCACCGGGTTCTTCATGACACTTTTCAGATGAACCTTTCCGGTTACAAGTCCGCCGAACTCTACATCGTCAAACTGCACAATATCCAGTACATAGTCCAGCTTGATATTTCTCAAATCCACCCGGCAGGAATCACTTTCCTTCTTGGTCAGTTTACCATCTATCCTTAAATACTGGTCCTCATGTTCAAACAGGAAATTGTCAATGAATACGCGTCCCGAATCTATGGCGATATGCGAGGGATGAATGTTCCATACCGTATCATTCAGCACTACTTTTGTGGGCTGTATGTTTATATCTGCCTGAAGAATAGGGTGGGGACCTTCCGTTTTGAAGAAACGGGTATCGGCGGCAAATTTACCACCGTAAGTCACATCAGTATTGTTCCCCCAGTTAATTGTTGTTTCCAAATGATCGTTTTTGGCATTGGCTTCCACCGAGAAGTTAAGCATTGCACCACTTTTCATCAGCATACCGCCTCGCAGTGAACATTTGAACCGGTCGGAAGGATTCTCACAAAATAAAACGCCCGAATCATAACGTGTTCCATTGTATCTGAATTCCGGAAAATGTCCTTCTACGTGCAACTTTTCCTCGCCGTCGTTAAAATATCCTTTTAAAGATGCCGGCAGGTATAATTCCAATGGAATCTGAAATAATTTGGATAGCACTTCGGTATTTTCCAGGCAGATATCAAACTGGAAGTTATTGTGAGGCTCGGGCATATTATCCTTTATAGTCAGTAAGGACGGAATATAGCGTTGTACCGTCTTTACCACGCTGGCCGGAATGGTGTGGTAGGAATAGTCACCTCGTATCACCGCTGTCATGAAGGATGAATTTATGCGCAACTCTTTTTCACCGCTTACCTGTCCGGCTGTAATAGTCAGATTATCCAGAAAACACCCTCCTTCATCGGGAGCGTTTAATTGCAGGCTGTCCAATGAAATGCGCCCGTTCATGTCGTCAATGGATTTGCCGGTGAAATCAGCAGTGAGGCCCAGTGAAATACTGGCATTCTCATATTTGTCCGACAGATGGAGGTCGTGAGGGCGCAGGTTCTTTACGGATGCCTTCAGGTTAAAGTCAGGGATTGTTTTGGCAACATTGAAATTACCGTCTATCTGGACAGAACCGTTTGCGTCGTCCATGGATAAGCGCCCGTTAAAGCCTCCGTCCTTATATACGCCATCCAACATGATATTTTCATATTGATATTGACTATATTCAAAGGAAGATATGATTCCTTTGATGTATGATTCCGGATATCGGTTCTTATAGTTGAAACCTTTCAGTTCCACATTGAAATCCACCTTGCCGAATTTCTTTTCCTGATTAAGTAATTTTCCCAAATCCAGGTCTGCACTCGCCACACTACCCGAATAGGTTCTGCTCATACTTTGTTCATCAATGCTCATCATCACGTCCGTTTTCACCATGCCTGCCCCTGTATGGAACAAGCCTGTCAGTGTGAGATCATGCAGATAGCCCGCCGCTTCCCCGTTAAAACGAATATAGTCCAAACGTTGCAAAATGGGAGGAACCTTTCCCGTCAGGTTCGTCATCAGAACGTTTATGCCCTCTTTTGTCATGGTCAAGTTACCCAGTTTGCCGTAAATGTACATATCCATGCCTGCATCCCAGTTACTTAAGGCAGCTTCCCCTGCAATCATCAATCCGTGGTGGTTAGTCAGCCGCAGGGTGGGGCAGTCCAAATGTTTGCCGTGACCGGAGAAAACCAGATTTAGATCCAACGGTTCTTCAAAGCGTGACAAGGCAGGCACAAAAGGAGCTAAATCTTTCAGTATAACGGAAGCCTTCAAAGAGCCGTCATATCTTACATTTTCTGTCATTGGGGGCAATTCGGGCAGGCTGTCATACTTCAAGGTCAGACTGTCTATCTTTAAAGCAGTATTTGAAAGCTCCACACCAAAATCCTTAATATCCAAACGTTTATTGTTGGCTGTAACTTTCATGGCGAACTTCTGCAATGAAAAACCACATTGTTCGTCAAAGCTGACCCGCCGGATGGCGGCATTCAACGAGTCGCTGCGCAATGCCTTCAGTGAAAGCGTTGCAGCGAGATTCTTCACCGATAGATGATGGGCATTGAACTTTCCGGGAGTTTCCGGTTCCGATAATATATCGTATGTCACTCTGCCACGCCTTATCAGCACGGAATTAATTCGTAAATCCAAATTAGATTTTGTTTTAACCGTATCTTTGGACGCGAAAGCGTCTAACACAAACTGGAAATTAGGGGCAGATTCCGGAGTTTCCCGGTTCAAATTGACCGTAAATCCAAAAAGCTGGACACTGCTGATGGTGACTTTACCGTTCAATAAAGGCAGAAGGTCGAATTTTGCCGATAAGCGGGCTACTTTCAGCATCTCCTGGTTCTTCCGGTCATGCAAAAGGACATCTTCCACAATGATACGGTTTAGCAAACCCATATCAATCCGTCCTACAGAAACCTCCGTATTCAGTATGTTTTTTAATTCCTTAGTTACAAAAACAGATAATTTGCCCTGAACATACGGTATGTTCAGCAGCACAATTATTCCCAGGTAGACACCAATCAGTGTACCTAGCAGAATACGCACAGTGTATTTAAGACTCTTACTAGAAATCATTGTTTATTTTGGGCTAACAAAAATACGAATAACGTATGACGTAGCCCAAAATAAACGATTTTTTTTACTTGTTTTTATGCAATCTTTTCAACTCGAAGGAGAAAATGACACGGAAACATCCGATAATAAGAAAAGTGATGGACAGCATATAGAGCACGGTAACAGCACCAAGTCCAGGTTGCCAGATGATAGCCATAGAGCAAAGAATAGCCAGAATGCCAAACACCAGATACCACCCCCAGTCCTTTGTGCCATAGCGTTTCAAATCTGTGGAATAGCCACACAATGTAAACCCTCTGAACATCAGCCAGAAAGCAACAATAAACGGAATCAGTTCCATGCTGACCAACGGATAGAATACCAGATAAATACCTATCAGCAAATCAATAATACCTCCGGCAAGATACCATCCCCAACTACTGATTGTTTTTTTGTTTCCGGCAGCAAAAAAGACTTCCAGAATGCCACTGACCAGAATCGAGATACTGAAGATGACACTCAGTGCCACATAACTGCTCACAGGAGCGAACAATAAGCATAGTGCTACCGCAATGTAGAGCAAGCCCAGCAACAGGGACATCCACCAATTTTTTACAGCGTAGCCTAAGCCACCAACTAATTCATTCATATTTGTTAAGTTTTAGGTTATAATTTGAACTAATAACGCCCCCCCTTGCAAAAAGGTTTACCTGCAAATACAAAAAAAGTCTTTAAATACCGCCGATTGACTTTTAGAACTCAAAAAATATTCCGAACTTTGCACGCTGAAAACCAAATTGATAGTTCTATTTACATTTTGAATAAAAATTGAATAAAAAAAGAATGAAAGATAACAAAATCCCTTCACCGTTAGTATCCCTTTTACCCGTATTCGTACTTATTTTATTATTGTTTGTCACTATCCGTACATTTGGAAGTGATGCCTTGTCCGGTGGCAGCCAAGTCTGTCTGCTAGTGGCTACAGCAGTTTGTGTGCTGATAGGTATGGCGGGATTCCGTCGTCCGTGGAAGGACTTCGAACTGGCTGTCACCAATAATATAGCCGGGGTAAGTACCGCACTTATTATCTTGCTGATCATCGGAGCTTTGTCCGGAGCATGGATGGTCAGTGGTGTAGTCCCTACATTAATATATTATGGCATACAGGTTATTCATCCTCATTTTTTCCTGGTATCCACTTGCATTATTTGTGCGGTAGTATCTGTTATGACAGGCAGCTCATGGACTACCATCGCCACTATCGGCATTGCACTGATGGGAATAGGGAAGGCGCAAGGTTTCAGTGAAGGTTGGATTGCAGGTGCGATTATCTCCGGAGCCTATTTCGGTGATAAAGTTTCTCCGCTTTCGGATACCACCATTCTGGCATCGTCCGTAACGGATACACCGCTGTTCACTCACATCCGTTACTTGATGATTACCACCGTTCCATCACTTGTCATCACTTTGATAATCTTTACCATAGCCGGATTGTCACATGAAGCCACTGATACCGGTCATATCGCCGAATACACCCGTATATTGAGTGATAAGTTCCATATTTCATGGTGGTTGATGATTGTCCCCGTTGTCACAGCGATACTGATTGCACGTAAAGTGCCTTCCATCATCACTCTATTTGTTTCTACGGCTCTGGCTACCGTCTTTGCCTTGATTTTCCAGCCCGGACTATTATGCGAAATCGCCGGACAAGGAGTCGAAGGGATTGCCGCCTTGTTCAAAGGAGGAATGGGAATGCTTTATGGTGGAACCCAATTGGAAACCGGTAATGCGGAAATAAACGAACTGATATCCACTCGCGGAATGGCGGGTATGATGAATACCATCTGGCTGATTATCTGCGCCATGTGTTTCGGAGGGGCGATGACAGCCGGAGGAATGCTCGGCAGTATCACTTCTGTATTTGTACGTTTTACGAAAAAGCGGGTAGGAATGGTGTCGTCCACAGTTGCATCGGGCTTGTTCCTGAATCTTGCTACAGCAGATCAATATATATCCATTATCCTGACGGGTAATATGTTTAAAGACATCTATAGTGCAAACGGTTATGAAAGCAAACTGCTGAGCCGCACGACGGAAGATTCTGTTACAGTCACTTCGCCATTGATACCCTGGAATACATGCGGTATGACACAGGCCACTATCCTTAGTGTTCCCACCATTGTGTATCTGCCTTACGCATTCTTTAACATTATCAGTCCCTTGATGAGTATCACAATTGCTATACTGGGATATAAGATAAAGAAAAAAGCAGAACAGTCGGACCTGTCATAATAATGATAGGTTCTGATGATTATATATCTTTCACGTGAAAGATTAGCAGGGTTCAAAAATAACTTGTACATTTACCCACCCTAATAAATCATTTTATATTTTTACAATAATATGAAGAAACACATCACATTCGCTCTTCTGTTTGCGGCTGCATTGACAGCCCAGGCACAACAGGGAGGCATTTCAGGTGAAATGCTGAATCAAATCAAACAAAGTTATAAGGCAACCCCTGCCGACAAAGCCATCCGTAACGCCTTAGGCGGAACAAGTATCAACACGTTGGCATTGAACCAGGAGAACCGTGCCGATTTTGATACGGAGTTTTCACACAAGGTGCTATCCAAGGGAATAACCGACCAACAATCTTCCGGTCGTTGCTGGCTTTTTACCGGACTGAACGTACTCCGCAGCCAGATGATTGCCAAATACGGACTGGATGAGATGGAGTTCTCACAGAACTACTGCTTTTTCTACGACCAATTAGAAAAAGCAAACTTATTCTTACAGGGAATCATTGATACCAGTGGAAAGCCCATGGACGATAAAATGGTGGAATGGCTGTTCAAGCATCCCTTAAGCGATGGGGGACAATTCACAGGAGTATCGGATATTATAGAGAAATACGGACTGGTCCCCAAGAGTGCAATGGTGGAAACTTTCAGCAGTGAGAATACCGGAAAGATGAGTAGTCTGATAGGACTGAAACTGAAGGAATTTGGTTTACAACTACGCGAAGCCGCCGCTACCGGAGCGAAGCCGGCCGAATTGGAAAAGAAAAAGACAGAAATGCTGGGAACGGTTTATCGTATGTTGGTGCTGACCCTTGGCGAACCTGTTTCCACCTTTACATGGAGTCTGAAGGGTGGGGAAGCGAAAGAATATACTCCGGTGTCTTTCTATAAAGAGTTTTTGGGAAATGATTTGACCAATAACTATGTAATGCTGATGAATGATCCCAGCCGCGAGTTTTATAAATGTTATGAAATAGATTTTGACCGTCACCGTTATGATGGCAAGAATTGGACTTATGTAAACTTGCCGATAGAGGATATTAAAGAAATAGCCATAGCTTCCATCAAGGACAGTACCATGATGTATTTTTCTTGTGATGTAGGCAAGTTCCTTGATAGTAAACGTGGCTTGCTGGACCCTGATAATTATGATTACGAATCATTGATGGGAACTACTTTCGGCATGGACAAGAAACAACGTATCCAAACTTTCTCCAGTGGCAGCAGCCATGCCATGACCTTGATGGCGGTGGACTTGGATAAAGCGGGAAAGCCGAAAAAATGGATGGTGGAAAATAGTTGGGGCAGTGCCAGTGGATACAGAGGACACCTTATCATGACAGATAAATGGTTTGATGAATATATGTTCCGTGTGGTGGCAGAAAAGAAATATGTTCCTGCCAAGGTGCTGGATATTTTAAAACAGAAACCAATCCGTCTTCCGGCATGGGACCCGATGTTTGCTGACGAAGAATAAGCGTTATCTCTCTACATTGTATATAATTTAAGCGGACTGTACAGAAAAGAAAGACTGTACAGTCCGTTTTTTTATTCTAAGGCATTGTGTATGTCTGTCATTTTTACTTCTCTCTTGCAAAAAGAAACATAATAGGGAAAATAGGTTTGTTGCAGTGATGAGTTATTGTATAATAGGCTTGCAGAAAGGTGTTTCTTGCATATTTAGGTATAATAAAAAATGGGAATCTCTTCGTAAGAGAACC
>DXLM01000005.1 GCA_019414725.1 Bacteroides sp. | reverse complement strand
GCCGGTTCTGTTGTTTAACTTTTAATCTTTCGGTAAAAATTTACCGAAGTATTGTGATAATTAAAAATATATCAATAAAAGCATTAAATTTATAGTGCTGAATCATTACATTTAAACGATTGCCGTCATGTTTCTAAGTGACTTAAATTTACAAAAAATTATTGTATATCCAAAGATTTTTATAAGGAATTTACATTGCAACAGGAAAAATATATGATTTAAGGATAATAAGACCAATCACCGTAATAAGCCCAACCGTATAGTAATGTTGATATTATGGTTATTCTTATCCTATTTCATTCTGGTAGTTTCCGCTGTTTCAAGCATTACTACAAGGAATATGTGTGCAAATATCTGAAAAAACTTTTTCCACGTTTGGTATCCTATAACCGTTTAGTAGAATTAGAGAAGGAGGTATGCTTTCCTTGACCATTTTTATCAAGAAAGCATTGCTGGGACCTGTACAGGCATCAGTTTTGTTGATTCAACTCTCTTACATGTGTGTCGTAACCCAAAAATCTTGATTCATAAGATATTTGAAGGGCTTGCCGAGCGTGAAAAATGTTCTATGGAATGGTTCTTCGGATTCAAACTGCATCTAATAATCAATGATAAAGGAGAGTCCTCAATTTCATGTTCACTCTTGGAAACGTGGATGACCGAGAACCTTTGAGGCTGGGAAAGCTCCTAGAGAACATCAAAGGAAAATTATGTGCTGACAAAGGATATATCGGTCAGGCTCTGTTTGAGAACCTTTTCCTTAATGGCATACAGCTTGTCACTAAAGTTAAAAAACAATAGTATGAAGAATTCACTGATGAGTATTGCCGACAAAATTCTACTCAGAAAAAGAACCTTGATTGAAACAGTCAATGATGAACTGAAGAACATAGCACAGATAGAACACTCCAAACATCGTTCATTCAATAACTTTATAGCCAACTCCTTTCGGCTATAGCAACATACTGCTTGTTTGAAAAGAAGCCCGCCATTGAAGTAAACTTTGTTAATGACAGGCAACTGTCTATTTTCTAATTTTATTTCACGTTATATTAGTTATTAAATCTAGAAATAGCCGTATCACAGACTTTGTTTTTAAGTTATGATACGGCTATTATTTTTATTACGTCACAGAACACCTGTATTACACTTCTCGTCCGATCAGTCAAAACTAACCACTCCTATTTTCTTCTTACCATTCATCTTGACAGCAAGCGGCTTATCGAAATGTACCCAGCGTAAATACTTGGTTTCTTCCACAGCCGGCATACTGTTCAGCAATTCCTGATTATACAGTCCGTCGTTCATATAAGCATTTATCGTAAAATAACCGACACCGAAGGATGTCAGATTCTGGAAGAAATGAGTACCCTGACTCGGATCGACACGATAATTGGTGAGTCCAGCCTCTACAATGACACGTGCAGCCGATATATTAGGCCATTTTACCGGAATACCCAGCCATGTATCACTGCTTCCCCAGCGTCCCGGACCAATAAGAATATAATGCTTTCCTTCATCCAGGAAGCGTTTGTTAAGTTTCTCTATATCATAGGCAATCAGCTGATTATTGGAAGCGGAATATCCTTCGGTCTTTACATATATTACGTCTTGAATATCGTCCATAATACCTTGTCCGAGAGAATTTACACTCTTCAGCAGGAGCTGGTCTTCGGGGATAGCATCCAAATCTTCATTCAAATCGGCTTTCATATCTACCATCGGACGTATCTGTAACAAATAGAATACTCCTTTCTTCTCTGCTGCATTCAGATTTACGGCAAACTCAATCTCTACGGGACGACGCATTTCTCCCTGTCCATATTTTTGAACCAATTGAAGAATACGTGCCAATGGAAAGACATCGTGCTGAAGAATATTGGCAAAAGTTATCACTTTACGTCCACCCGGATAGATTCCGTCGCGTATTACCATATCATACGGATCGTATGTTGAAGCTATATAATTCAAAGAGCCATCGTTTTCGGCTTCCTTCACAGGAAGCTTTAACAGGTTAAAACCATCATCGAGTGAAAAATTTTGCCCCATATTTTTCAAATCGAGGGCATAAAAACGCGTCTGAGTTTCACGCAAAGCCATTTCCATCTCACTTGTCTGGAGCACTTTATCGGGATGGTAAGGACAAACTCTCAACGTAAGTCCTCCATCGACAATATATTTTCCTAATCCCAGAGCAAGACTTACAGTTCCCTCTTCTGCCAGTTCATCGTTAATCGGATAATAATTGATAGAACGTGCTACTCCTGAAATAGAAGGATAAAAACGGTCACCGTATTGAGTACCTACCACTTCCTGTAAAATAACAGCCATCTTTTCCTGATCGATAACGTTGCTGGTAGCTTGCATATATGACTTACTGTCTTTGTAGTAAACCGATGCATAAACACCTTTTATCGCATCACTCAGCATGCGCAGCATCTCATATTTATCTGTAAGGTAAGGAATCATATAAGTAGAATAGATCCCAGCAAATGGCTGATAATGAGAATCCTCTAGCAAGCTGGACGAACGGATAGCAATAGGTGACTTCACAACATCGAAGAAGGCGAAAAAGTCTTCAACCAGTTTGTCGGGCAACTTGGCTCTTAAAAAAGCACGTAATATGGTTTCATCATCAGCATCACTCAGTGCCACCTGATACAGCTGGTTCATATCCATGAATTCATCGAATATATCTGTACAAAGTACCACCGTCTTGGGAATCACAACCGAAGCATTTTCAAACTCTTCGAATTCGGCATGCCTCTTTACCATATTATCAATAAAGGCAAGTCCTCGTCCCTTTCCTCCCAGCGAACCGTCACCGATACGGGCAAAGTTAGAATAACGGTCAAAACGGTCACGCTGGAAAACAGCTACAACTCCCTGATTTTTCATTTTGCGGTACTTCACAATCGCCTCGAATATAATCTGGCGATGAGCATCGATGTCTTGCAAAGACTCCCAGGTTATTTGTTTCAAGAACTCTGCAACGGGGAATATGGCGCGCGAATATAACCAACGCGATATATGATTACGACTGATGTGATAAAGGAATGATTCGGCCGGTATAGAGAAAATGGCATTTTGAAGTTCCTTCAAATTATGCACACGTACCACTTCCTCCATCGTATTCGGATTGCGGAAAATGAAATCACCAAAACCAAAATTTTCGGAAACAGCTTCGCGCAGGTCGATATTCATTTTCTTCGAGTTCTTATCGATAAACTGAGCACCGCAACTAAGGGCAAACTCTTTGTTGCTGACTTCTGCCGATTGAAGAATCAATGGAATAAATGGATCACGACTTCTAACTTCGGTAAGAAAACGAATACCTGCATGCGGATCAATTTTATCCTCACGCGGATAACGGGCATCCGATATGATACCCAACGTATTATTCTGGTATTTATTGTATAAGTCCATCGCCTCTTCGTAAGAGCGGGCCAGTACTATTTTAGGACGCCCGCGCATACGCAACGTACGCTGGTGCTCATTCAATGCTTCGGTGGCAAACTCCTGACTTTGGCGAAGCACGAACTTATACAGATTAGGTAGTACAGACGAATAAAAACGGATGGAATCTTCTACAAGTAATATCATCTGTACACCCACCTCTTTTATATCGTGTTCCAGATTCATCTTGTCTTCTATCAACTTTATGATAGATACCAGCAAATCTGTATTTCCCAACCAGCAGAACACGTACTCGAAAATACTCAGGTCTTCATGTTCCATTCGTTCTTTAATACCATGAGAGAAAGGTGTCAGAACAACTAATGGTATATGAGGATATTTTTCCTTTATCTGACGAGCAATGTCGAACGTATCACTATTGTCCGATCCGGGCATACAGATAACCAGGTCGAACATTGTATTTCCCAGTTGCTTCCATGCATCTTCCTCAGTAGACACTTGTGTAAAGCGAGGAGGATAACGAAGACTGAGATTCATGTATTCGATAAATATCTTTTCATCAATGCGACCGTCATCCTCGAGCATGAAAGCATCATACGGATTTGCCACAAGAAGTACATTAAAGATGCGTTTAGTCATTAAACTGACAAACTGGGTATCTTTAAAATAAAGTTGGTTTAATTTTAACTTACTGAGCATAGCTTCAAGGTTTAAGCTTTATTTGTTTAACAAATAACGTGATTTCTATTGATTTGTGCAACTTAGCAGCAGATAAAAATTACTTTCAGACAAATGTAGCACCTTTCAGGCTTTAACTTTTTATCACTTTTCACCCGCAAAAACATTCTGAAATATTTTGATGTTCTACATAAAAACCTATCTTTGCAGTAACAAACAATTTCATTTTGTCAGACCTTAAATTAAAAATGTCATGAACATTAACCAGATTATGTCATCTCTGGAAGCTAAGCATCCGGGTGAATCAGAGTACTTGCAGGCGGTTAGAGAAGTTCTACTTTCTATTGAAGATATTTACAATCAACATCCCGAATTTGAAAAAGCATCACTGATAGAGCGTTTGGTTGAACCAGACCGTATCATAACATTCCGTGTACCTTGGGTGGACGACAAAGGCAAAGTACAAGTAAATTTAGGTTATCGTGTACAGTTTAATAATGCCATCGGCCCGTATAAAGGTGGTATCCGTTTCCATGCATCTGTAAATCTTTCTATCCTGAAATTCTTAGGTTTCGAACAGACATTTAAGAACGCATTGACAACTCTTCCGATGGGTGGTGGTAAAGGTGGTTCTGATTTCTCACCACGTGGCAAGAGTGATGCTGAAGTTATGCGCTTCTGCCAGGCATTCATGCTTGAATTATGGCGTCATGTAGGTCCAGACATGGATGTTCCTGCCGGTGATATCGGTGTAGGCGGCCGTGAAGTTGGATATATGTTCGGTATGTACAAAAAGTTAACACATGAATTTACAGGTACATTCACTGGTAAAGGTTTGGAATTCGGCGGTTCATTAATCCGCCCAGAAGCTACAGGGTTTGGTGGTTTGTACTTTGTAAAACACATGCTCGATAAGAAAGGTATAGATATAAAAGGAAAGACTGTGGCTATTTCCGGTTTTGGAAACGTCGCATGGGGAGCAGCAACCAAAGCTACTCAATTAGGTGCTAAGGTAGTTACTATCTCTGGTCCGGACGGATACATTTATGATCCAGATGGTATCAGCGGAGAAAAGATTGACTATATGCTTGAACTGCGTGCTTCTGGCAACGATATCGTAGCACCGTATGCCGACAAGTTCCCTGGCTCTACTTTCGTAGAAGGACGTCGTCCATGGGAAGTAAAAGTAGATATTGCTCTGCCTTGTGCAACCCAAAACGAATTGAACGGAGAAGATGCCATGAACTTGATAAATAATTCCGTACTTTGCGTTGGAGAAATTTCTAATATGGGATGTACTCCAGAAGCTATCGATGCATTCATCGAACATAAGCTAATGTATGCTCCGGGTAAAGCTGTAAATGCCGGTGGTGTTGCAACTTCAGGACTGGAAATGAGCCAGAATGCAATGCATCTGAGCTGGACTGCTCAAGAAGTGGACGAAAAATTGCACCAAATTATGCATAACATCCATGAACAATGTGTAAAATACGGAACTGAACCTGACGGATATATCAATTACGTAAAAGGTGCCAACATTGCAGGATTTATGAAAGTAGCACATGCTATGATGGCTCAAGGTATTGTCTAAAGAACTAAAAAACAAAAGAAAGAATAGAAATTGCAATTTTCTTGTCCTCAAATTTTTATTTGTGGTTTCTATTTCTTAATTTTACAATATATCTCGTTTAGTTGTATTTGTATTTTGTATTGTAGCTTGCGCTGCCTGCCTGAGAAGGTTCGGCAGCATATTTTTTCCAAAAAAGTACATAAATTCTAAATATGGCGTTATTCTTATAAAAAGTCAAGTTGAAATAATGCCATGAAATATATATCAACAATCATAATCTTATTTACAATATTAAACGGATGTACATCCGAAAAGCTTTCCGAACAGAAATTGAAGCAGGTAATCATCACAGGAAAAGAATATGCCACTTTTGAAGAAAAAGAATCAAGAAACGATATTTCCGGACAATTGGAAGAAAACAGTATAATCTCTTTTTACAGCAGAGGAGGTATAAGTGCAGAAAATATACCGCTTACTTACACGCACGGAGTATGGAATTATACTTCCGAACTACAATGGAATACTGATCAGTCGGACGCGGTTGTCAGTGCCTATTACCCTTACATGGAGAGTGATAATTTTACGGTATATGAACCTGACGGAAAATTAAAAGACATTTTATACTATACAGGAAATACCCGATACGGTTCTCCTATTCTTTTAAAATTCAGTCATTTATTCTCTCAACTTGTCTTTCATGTTGATCCGCTTCTAAACAAGCAGCTCCAAGAAATACAGTTTACTCCTTCTGTTTCAGTACACTCATTCGATCCTTTTTCTGCTGAAATGGAATACACAGAGGAGCACCCTTATCCCCAAGTATTTACAAAACAAGAAAATGGTATATATACGCTGCTTGTTCCTCCAGCTCCAGAGATACGGGTAGATATAAGTATCACAACTGAGGAGGAAACATACACAGCATCCGTTCATTCTTCAGCCTTTCAAAGCGGATATCGGTATAATTATAACATAAAATCATCAAACGACGGATGCGGAATCAGTACAGCTGAAGATTTTATCGCTTTTACTTATCTCATTAATGGAGAAGCGTATGGCGACAGATGTTTAGAAGAGTTCGGAACATCTGTCAATGGAAAAATGACTTATTATCTATTAAATGACATTCATTTTACTCCCGAAGAGTGTGCACGTTTGCAAAGTATCGGACATTATAACCAATCAGGCTTCGAAAACTCAGGATTTATAGATTGCCTGGACGGACAAAACCATACACTATACGGACTAAAATTAGAACCTAAAAGCAATATGGATTCATATGCTTTGTTTTCTTTTGTTGATACAGCTGGCATTATCAAGGATTTAAATATTGAGAACGTATCATACTCCAATGCCGGATATACCTGTAAATATGAAGCTATTCTTACAGGTAGAAACAATGGTACAATAACAGGATGTCATATCAAAGGGAAGAATTCTTTTACAGGAGAATCGGTTAAGCAGGCTGGCGGTATTGCCGGAATCAATAAAGGATGCGTCATTAACTGTTCTTCAGAGAACATTGATTTTCAACTGCCAAACGCTCAGGCTTCCGGTATATCTTTCAGTAATTTCGGACAACTGTTAAACTGCTATATGGCAAGTTGTGATTTTACTTATACACTGAGCAGTGGAGGTATCTGCTATACCATGGAACCAAGAAGTGAAATGAAAAATTGCTACACATACAAAACGATAGGATATCCATCAAAAAAGAAATATGGATCACTGGTATATAAAAGCAACAACTGTACGATAGAAAGCGGACTTTACTGCGATGTAGATGTCAGAGGAGTATACGACACCTACCAAACTACCCCGAAACAGATATACACATACGATGAAAACACGATGAAAGCAGAAAATGATATACCAGTTATCGACATACTTAACAACTGGATATCAGATAATGCACAGCTTTATCCGGAAAAGATCTTTTACCAATGGATTAAAGGAGATATTCCTCCTATAATACTGGAACTCCGCTAGATTTTGTTTTTTTTAGGCTAAAGGACGATGCTTATGAGTAAAATATTGTATTTTTGCCACAAAATCAGTTTTCATGGAAAAAAATAAGAAATTAATCATCGTTATAGCAGCATTGATTGTTGTAATTGCTGGAGTTTCATTTTTAGCGTTCAATGAATTTCGCAAAAATAAAGAAATGACTGAAGTATTCGCCGTCGAAAAAGAAGAGATGGAAAACGAATACAGCACTTTTGCCACTCAATATGACGAGCTTCAGGTACAAATAAATAATGACTCTCTACGCGAAAAGCTGGAAAGTGAAAAGTTAAAGACTCAACGTTTGCTCGAAGAACTCCGTCAGGTAAAAAGTAGCAATGCCGCTGAAATCATACGCTTGAAAAAAGAACTGAAAACTGTTCGTGCCGTATTGAGAAGTTATGTCATGCAAATCGACTCACTGAATCGAATCAATGCTGCACTGATGGAAGAAAATCAGGAAGTGAAAAGTAAATATACAGCAGCTACTGCACAAATCAATACCCTAGCCGCTGAAAAGAAAAATCTTAATGAGCGAGTATCACTGGCAGCCCAGCTTGATGCAACGAATATATCTGCTCTTCCAATGAATAAACGAGGTAAAAAAGCACGTAAAGTAAAGGACGTGAAGAAAATTGCTATCTCGTTCACCATCGTCAAGAATATTACAGCCAAAACGGGTAATAAAACTCTATATATCCGTATTGCCAAACCTAACAACGAAATCTTATCAAAAGGTGATACAACATTCCCATACGAAGATCGTCAGATTACATATTCCATTAAGAAATATATTGAATATACTGGTGAGGAACAAAGCGTTACTGTATATTGGGATGTAGAAGAATTCCTCCCTGCGGGAACATATACTGTATACATCTTTGCTGATGGCAATATGATCGGTCAGAACTCATTCGAAATGAAATAAAACTTTATGAGAAAATACTTAATTTATTTCATACTCAGTTCCATTTTTCCAACGTTTTTTCTATCGTCATGCGGAGAAGACCGTTCTGGTGAATACTATGCCTTAATTGCAAGTAAGACATGGATGTATGAAACCATGCAACAGAATTATCTGTTCCATGAGGATCTTCCTGCTGAAGACGGACTGGATTTTTTCGATAAGCCGGCAGATTTTTTAACATCGGTGGCATCTGATCGTGACCAGAAAAATGGTGTTCTTTTCTCTCACATCGATTCTGTTAAAATATCCCGTGTGCAAAGCAGTTATCCTACATTCGGCATCGAAGGAAGTTTGGTTCGCGGTGTAAGCGGAAACTATTATTATACCATATTATATACTCAACCGGATTCTCCGGCCAGCGAAATGGGATTGAAACGTGGTGATCATATTTTTATGGTCGACAGTCAGAAAATCACAACCAGTAATTATACAGAATACTTCCAACGCCCAAGCAAAACTTACCGCTATCAGGTTGCAAGAATGAATGACAACGGAACTCCAGACAGTCTGGAATTTACGACACCTGCTCCACGAATCGTTGAGGAACCAAGTGTATACTTAACACGCAATTTTACAACATCGGGCGGAAAAAAAGTTTTCTATATCATGTATAACAGTTTCGAAATAACAGAGGAAACTGAGCTGAAAAGCAAATTTGCAGAAGGGCTAGCCTCATCACCCAATGAGATTGTTCTGGATTTAAGATACAACCCCGGTGGCTACGTTTCTACAGCTTTGCTATTGAGTACCATACTTGCTCCTGCTGATGCAATGGGAAAAACATGTTTCAACCTGATATTTAATGATAAACTGAATAAAACAGAAAATTATGTGTTCGACCCAGCTCTTCTGCAAGGAGTATCCAATGCTTCGTTCGACCATCTCTATGTGCTGACAACAGGAAATACAGCTTCAGCTTCAGAAATCATAATCAACTGCCTGCGCCCATATTTAGGTGACAAATTAATTCAGGTAGGAGAAAATACATTTGGTAAAAATGTAGCTCAAAGTTTATTCACCAATGCAGCTCATCCGCAACTAGAATTCTGGCTAACTACTTCGTACATAAGTAATTCAGAAAATTATTACGATTATTATACAGATGGCCTGAAGCCCGATTATGAAGAAAGTGAGGATCTTACCGGATATTTGGGAGAACTGGGAACAGAACAAGATTCCTTGATGGTCCCTGTATTGTATCACATAGAGCATGGCAATTTCCCATCAACAACTCCTAGTGAAACTAGAATAATGACACGTTGGTTTGGTACAAACTCTACTCCACAAGTGGTTTCTAATTCTGTCGCCAATAAACCCAAACGTTCTAAACTGACTAGTTTCTAATTTTTCCAAAAGACAGTTAAGCTAAAAAAGCAAAAAAGACACAGAAACGCTCTTCCTTTTCAACCTTTTTACTTGGTGATTTGTTTATATTATAATACATTTGCAATGTTGCATAAGCAACTAAACACTAAAGAAAATTGGTAATGAAAAGAATTTTAAGTTTCATTTTATTGTTCGGGCTGGTTCTAAATGGTTATGCCCAACGAATCTTAAATTTGGACAGTTGCCGTGCACTGGCTCTCGCGAACAACAAAGAACTACGCATCGCGCAAGAAAAAATAAATGCTGCTCACTACCAGCAAAAAGCAGCATTTACGAATTATCTCCCAAAGATAGATGTGACGGGAAGCTATATGCGTACCCAAAAAGAAATATCTTTACTAAGCAATGACCAGAAACAAGTCATTGGCAATATGGGAACCAGCGTAGGAAACGAACTACAGCATTTTGGACAAGAATTGCAACAAATAGCAATGCAACATCCTGAATTGCTTCCCCTCCTTACTCCTTTAAGCAATGCTATGGGAAAAATTCCAGGAGCATTAAACAATGCAGGACAAAGTATTATTGATGCATTTCGTACTGATACCAGAAATTTATATGTAGGAGCTGCTACCCTCACCCAGCCTATTTTTATGGGAGGAAAAATCGTAGCATATAATAAAATAACGAAGTATGCAGAGCAGTTGGCACAATCACAACATGCTACAGGCATGCAGGATGTAATATTAAGTACGGATCAAGCCTACTGGCAAGTCATCTCTTTGGTCAATAAAAAGAAATTGGCAGAAAGCTTCCTGAAACTTGTTCAAAAGTTAGACTCAGACGTGAGTAAAATGGTTGCCGAAGGAGTTGCCACGACTGCAGATGAACTCAGTGTAAAAGTAAAAGTAAATGAAGCAGAAATAACACTTACTCAGGTAGAAGATGGGTTAAGTCTATCTAAAATGGTACTATGCCAGCTCTGTGGCATCCCATTGGATACAGAAATACGCCTGGCAGATGAAGAAATTAAAGATTTGACATTACCCAATACATACACGGAAAGCAATGTAAATACAGCATTTGCAAACCGTCAGGAACTTAAATCGCTAGAACTTGCCGAAAAGATTTACAGACAGAAGGTAAATGTTGCTCGTGCAGAATTTCTTCCTTCAGTCGGATTAACAGCAAACTACTTGTTCACAAATCCTTCACTGACTAATGGATTTGAAAATAAATTCAGAGGAATGTGGGGAATCGGTGTTGTCGTAAAAATACCTGTATTCCATTGGGGAGAAGGTATATACAAAGTCAAAGCTGCTAAAGCTGAAGCCAATATAGCACGCTACCAACTGGAAGACATAAAAGAAAAGGTAGAACTTCAGGTCACACAAAGCTCGTATAAAGTTAATGAAGCTGTGAAAAAGCTGACCATGGCAGAAAAAAACATGGAAAAAGCCGAAGAAAATTTGCGATATGCCAATCTGGGATTTAAAGAAGGAGTCATACCTGCAAGCAATGTGTTAGAAGCACAAACGGCTTGGTTGTCAGCACAATCTGGCAAGATTGATGCACAAATCGATCTGAAAATGAGTGAAATATATTTGAACAAATCAATGGGAACATTAAAATAATAAATCAATATGACTGAAAAATCTCAACACAGCAATATCATGCTGGCATTTTTTACACTTGCTGCAGTAATTGTCATTGTAAGTATCATCGGATTCTTTACTCTCGGAAAGGGTCCTGAAATTATTCAAGGTCAGGCAGAAGCAACTGAATATCGCGTTTCGAGCAAAGTGCCAGGACGTATACTTAAATTTTTAGTAGATGAAGGAGAAAAAGTAAAGGCTGGAGATACACTTGCTATACTTGAAGCTCCGGATGTACAGGCTAAATTATCTCAGGCACAGGCAGCAGAACAAGCTGCACAGGCTTTAAATGAAAAAGCAATCCGTGGCACTCGTTCAGAACAGTTGCAAGCAGCATTCGAAATGTGGCAAAAGGCAAAAGCTGGTCTGGACATCGCAGAAAAATCATATAACCGTGTAAACAGATTGTATGAAGAAGGAGTTATGTCTGCTCAAAAAAGAGATGAAGCAAAAGCTCAATATGATGCTATGGCCGCAACAGAACGAGCTGCCAAAGCACAATACACAATGGCTAAAAATGGTGCACAACGTGAAGACAAAGCAATGGCAGCAGCTCAGGTAGAGCGTGCGAAAGGTGCTGTGGCCGAAGTTACTTCATATATAAACGAAACTTATCTGATAGCGTCTGCCGATGGAGAAGTTACAGAAATATTCCCTAAAGTAGGTGAACTGGTAGGTACTGGAGCTCCAATCATGAATGTTGCTCAGCTAGACGATATGTGGGTAACCTTTAATGTACGAGAAGATTTCTTGAAAGATTTTACCGTAGGAGGTGAAATTACAGCTTATATACCTGCATTAGAAAAGAATGCAACTTTCAAGGTCACATACATGAAAGATTTGGGAACTTATGCAGCATGGAAAGCAACCAAGACAACCGGACAATTCGATTTAAAGACCTTTGAGGTAAAAGCCAAACCCATAAAAACAGTAGAAAATTTACGCCCCGGCATGTCGGCTATTATTGAAAAATAAAGAATAAACTATGTCAATTACTGTCCATAAACGCCTGTTACAAATTGCAAAACGAGAAGTTATACGCATCGCAACCAAGCCGATGTATCTCTTTTGCATGGTAATAGCTCCGATTTTCAGTTATATTTTCTTTACTACGCTAATGAGCAGCGGGCTACCTACCAATATGCCTGCAGGCGTAGTGGACCTTGACAATACTTCAACTACACGTACGATCATACGTAATCTGGATGCTTTTCAGCAGACTAAAATCGTAGCTCACTACGGTAGTTTCAACGAAGTAAGGGAAGCCATCCAGCGCGGAGAAATTTATTCATTCTATTATATTCCGGAAGGGACTACAGAGAAAGCAATAGCAGGCAGACAACCTAAAGTGTCTTTTTACACAAACTATTCATACCTGATAGCCGGTTCTCTACTTTACAGAGATCAACGTACGATGAGTGAGCTTGCTTCTGCTGCCATAGGTCAGAGTACCTTATTGGCCAAGGGAGCTACAGAAGATCAGGCTGTAGCATTCTTACAACCAATTGTCATTGATACTCATCCACTGAATAATCCCTGGCTAAACTATTCCGTATATCTGTGTAACACACTATTTCCCGGAATATTGATGCTACTGATTTTTCTAATTACAGCATATACAATAGGAGTTGAAATAAAAGAAAATACAGCAAAGGAGTTACTTCATTTAGCAGATAATTCCATTGTTACAGCATTGGTCGGCAAATTATTACCACAAACAATTCTGTTTTTTATCATAGCTGTATTCTACAATGTATATCTCTATGGATTTTTACATTACCCATGTAACAGTGGTATCTTCCCAATGTTATTGTCAGGACTCTTATTAGTACTGGCTTCACAAGCTGTAGGTCTGTTTTTCTTTGGCCTATTTGGCACGCTTCGTCTGGCTCTTAGTGCAGCCTCACTTTGGGGAGTTTTATCTTTTTCCATTTCAGGATTTACATTTCCGGTTATGGCCATGCATCCGACTCTTCAGGCACTCAGTGTGCTATTCCCATTGAGGCATTACTTTTTACTATATGCCAACCTTGCACTCAACGGTTATCCACTTATTTATGCCTGGCATTCTGTAGTGGCATTACTCATATTTATGCTGCTGCCATTCTTTGTATTGAAGAAACTGCGTACAATCATGTTACACTATACATATATTCCTTAAAAGGTCAATCATGGAAAAATATTCACTCCGACATATTATACGGCAAGGGCTGAATGGACTGTTCTATATATTCAGAAAGGAACTTAAAGCTACGATAAAAGATCAGGGAGTCCTGATATTTTTCCTGCTGGTTCCATTAGCTTACCCGTTGATATATGCTTTCATCTATACAAACGAGGTTGTTCGTGAAGTTCCCACAGCAGTGGTAGACGCGAATAACAGTTCTCAAAGCAGAAAATACATACGTATGGTAGATGGAAGTCCCGATGTACATATACAGTCTTATTGCGCCGATATGGAAGAAGCAAGGCTATTGCTTAAGGACCAAAAGGTATATGGCATTATATATATCCCTGAAAGCTTCAGTCAAGATCTGGCCGAAGGTAAGCAAGCTCACGTAAGCATTTATTGCGACATGAGCGGAATGCTTTATTACAAAGCAATTTTGCTGGCAAATACAGAAACCTCCTTGAAAATGAATAAGGAGATTCAGGTAAAGAGATTAGGTAATACAACAGAACGACAAGATGAAATCAGTACAACTCCAATAGAATATGAGTCTGTTTCTTTGTTCAATCCACAAGATGGTTTTGCCAGCTTCCTTATTCCAGCTGTTTTAATACTTATTATCCAACAAACTCTATTGCTGGGAGTAGGTTTGTCTGCAGGAACAGCACGCGAAAACAATCGATTCCGCGACCTTGTACCTATCAGCCGGCAATATCAAGGGACATTACGCATTGTATTAGGAAAATCGCTTGCATACCTGATGATCTATGCTGTTATGTCGACATATATTCTCTGTCTGGTTCCTAAAATATTCAGCCTGGTACAGATAGCTCAACCAGCTACTTTATTCTGGTTTACTTTACCTTATCTGCTGGCATGTATTTTCTTTGCCATGACCTGCTCTATATTCATTCATCACAGAGAATCGTGCATGCTGATATTTGTATTTACCTCTATACCTTTATTGTTTATATCAGGTATATCATGGCCAGGCGCAGCTATTCCTAAATTTTGGGAAATATTCTCATGGCTCTTCCCTTCTACGTTTGGAATAAACGGTTATGTACGCATCAATACCATGGGAGCAACATTACATGATGTCTTACCTATAATCAGGGGATTATGGATACAAGCCGTAGTGTATTTTATTACAACCTGTATCGTATACCGACGTCAAATCATGTTAAGTCGTAAACACGCGTTAGAACGATTAAAAACTTACCGGAATAAAAAGCGTCTTCAAGCAGGATAAATCCATATCCATATTTTAAAAAGCATTATAAAAAAACTCTTCTTTTATCATCTGTAAATGATTGTTTCCAGAAATAAAAGAAGAGTTTTTGTTTATCAGTATATCAATATCCTCGAACTATTCATGCAGACTTTCTATGTAAGTATATAGCTTCTTGTAAAAAGCATGCCGGGTTAATGTTGAAGCATCTCCCAATATAATCAGTTTCATACGAGCTCGGGTAATCGCAACATTCATACGTCGTAAATCATTCAGGAAACCAATCTGTCCTTCCTCGTTAGCACGTACCAAACTAATCAGAATCACATCACGTTCCTGTCCCTGAAATCCATCCACAGTATTAATGGTTATAGCCTGCCGGTAAGGCTTAAAAAAAGCATCATTCCGGACAAGACGGCGCAAATATTGTACCTGTGCCTTATATGGCGAAATCATACCCACATCAATCCGTTCATCCAAGAAACGTTCCCGCCCTATTTTGGTAATATAACCTTTCAGCTGCTCGATAGATAATTCAGCTTCCGACTTATTTATTCTTCCATAATTTTCACCAATAAACTCCTCATTACAATCTAATCCTTCAGTATTGATCCATTCAATAGGAGTATCAAAATCGAGAATACTACGATATTTTACTTCAGGAGCAGACTGCAACATCCCTCCGTAAAACCACTCCGATGAAAAACGCATAATCTCATCATTCATACGATACTGGAGCTTCAGCAGTGAAACAGTATCGGGTTTACTCTTTACAATAGTCTGCATCAGCGTATGTCCCAGTCCTGCACGAAGAGCTTCCGGTGCCTTTACCGTCGGAGGAAGCTGACAATGATCTCCTGCCAATATTACCCGGTCGGCTTTCCGTATCGGAATCCAGCAGGCAGCTTCAAGTGCCTGAGCAGCCTCATCAATAAACAATGTTCCGAATTTCTGCCCTGTCAACAAGCGATTGGCACTTCCAACCAATGTGCAGGCAATTACACGAGCCTCAGAAAACAAAGATTCATTGATACGAATTTCCAATTCTGTTGCACGGTCTTTCAGCGAATTAATCTTTTGCCGGACAGCTTCTCGTTCAGCGCCTTTTCTGCTCCTGGCATACAATTCGCGTATCGCTTTACGAATACTCCATAGCTGCGGATAGTCAGGATGAGATTCAAAACGGCGTTCATAAGTGAACGATAACATCTTATCATTCACCCGACTAGGATTTCCTATACGTAATACACTTACTCCCCTGTCGACTAGTTTTTCACTTATCCAGTCGACGGCCATATTACTCTGTGCACAAACCAATACCTGATTCTCGCGATGAAGAGTTTCGTATACAGCCTCTACCAGAGTAGTAGTTTTTCCCGTTCCGGGAGGCCCATGTACGATTGCTACATCCTTAGCATGAAGTACTTTATTCACAGCTTCCTCCTGCGTAGCATTTAACCAAGGAAAGCGCAAAGGATGAAACGAAAAAGTAGAAGCAGGTTGAGTTCCATGAAAGATATCACGCAACTCTGCCAGACGATTATTTTTTGCTCCGATAACTTGCTTTAAAGCCTCGAACATCAGGCGATAACTTGTTTCATCAAAATAAAGTTGTACACCTACGACTTCTTTACTTTGCAAGGCAAGCAAAGCATCAACGGAAGGAAGAATCACAACCATCCGATCTTCATCCACGTAGTTTACTGTTGCGACAAAGTTCAGATAATTCAATTTACCCGAAACATCTTGCGTAAAGAAACATACCGGACGTCCATATTCAAACTGATGTTCGATATCCTTGTCTTCACGCCGCTCAACTTCTATCACCAGCTGATTTAAGGCGTTATAATAATTTCGTCCCAGATTTAACGGATACCAGCACATACCTCGCTTGATTTTCCGTCCAATGCCCATCAGCTCTGTTTGCTGCTTGAACTGTTCCTTTTCGTATTCATATTCTACCTGCAACAATTCATATTGATGTTGCAAATAAAGTACAGGAGATTTTATACACGGATCTTCTCTCATAGGCTAAATATTTATTCCTTCTCACCTTCAGCCAGCATCTGTGCCCGCGACTTACTCTGGGTTACAACATAAACACCTACAAAAATCAATACCGCTGCCAATGCTTTGGTCCAGCCAAAGACTCCCATTCCTAAAAAGACTGATACTGTAGTTCCGACAATGGGCTGTATATAGTTATACATACTTACGACGGTAGGGCGAAGTGTCTTCTGACCTACGAGCATCAAAATATAGGCAAAGAATGTTCCTAATAAGACAACATAACCAACTTCCATCCATACCGTAGCAGAGAAAGACATAGTCGTCATTGCTGAAAAATCACGGTAGGAAAAAGGAATGAAACAGATAGCCGCATAAGTAAACATCCATTTCATCAGTGTAAACACATTGTAGCGCGAAATAAGTTTCTTAAATATAGTCAGATAACAGGCAAAACTTACCTGAGCCGTTATGCACAATGCATCTCCCAAAATGCTGCCTCCTCCATCTACCGATCCGCCCTGATTGCTTAAAATCAGCATAAGCGCACCGATTGAGCCTAGAAATATACCAATAACCTTCTTGGGTGTAACAGGTTCTTTCAAAAAAAGTGCAGCCAATATCATAGTTACTATCGGCATGGTAGTAGTTACAATAGAAGCATCTATAGGAGATGTAAGCGACAAACCAAATGTAAAACATCCCTGATTGCACACAATACCCAACAGTCCGGCAAAGAAAAGTAACATCAAATCATGCGAACTAACTTTCTCCTTCGGAGCAAACAATGACGCAATCCAAAAACAAACCGCACCACCTATCATACGCATTGTAGCCAACGACAATCCGGTTATTCCAGCTTCCATGGCCGCCTTTCCCATTGGCGACATCAATCCCCACATACTTGCCGCACCCAGCAAAGCAAGATGTGCTCTTATAACTTTTACATTCATGTTTTCTATCATATTTTTTACGATGCAAAGGTAAGAGTTATCCGAAAAAAGAGAGCTGTAAACATTGATTTATTCCAAGATTATCCGTATTTTTGTTTAAAGCGTATAAACAAATACAACCATGAAGAAGCAAGCCGACTACATTAAACGTATCGAAATTAAAGGTCTATGGGGAAGAAAGAATATCTCATGGGACTTACGTGCTGATGTCAACATTTTAAGCGGAGTAAATGGTATTGGTAAAAGTACAATTTTGAACAATTCCGTACGATATCTTAACGAACTGGAAGGGCATGCATTGACTAATGGCGTACAGCCGGGAGTTTCCTTCGTATTCTCTCCTGAAGATGCTAATTTCATCCGATTTGACGTAATCCGTAGTTTCGACCGTCCGCTAATCAATTCCGGACTGCTTGAAAAGATAGGTAACTCAAATGTAAAAACAGAACTCGACTGGCAATTATATCTGCTTCAGCGTCGCTATCTGGATTATCAGGTAAATATCGGAAACAGAATTATCGAACTGCTTACAAGCGGAGTTATAGAAGATCAGGCTCGTGCTGCTGAAGTTTCACGTCCCAAAACAAAATTCCAGGACTTAATGGATGATCTTTTCAGCGAAACCGGAAAAAAAATAAACCGCAGAAGCAACGAAATCTTATTCGAGCAAGATGGTGATATATTAACTCCTTACCAGCTGTCATCAGGAGAAAAACAAATGCTTGTCATTTTGCTTACCGTACTGGTACAAGACAATCAGCCATTCGCACTATTTATGGATGAGCCCGAAATATCTCTTCATGTAGAATGGCAACAACGGTTGATTTCACTCATCCGAAGTTTAAACCCTAATGTACAGATCATACTTACCACCCACTCTCCTGCCTTAATTATGAACGGATGGATAGATGCAGTGACAGAAGTAAGTGATATAACTACTCATTAAACAATTACGGCTATGGGAAAAAGACTTACAGAAAACCTTTCTTCACTCTATATTGGAGCAGCCAACAGTCTGAAGCCAAAACAAGCAAAAAGAAAAATCGTCGCATATGTAGAAAGTTACGATGACATATCTTTTTGGCGTTCCCTTCTGGCCGAATATGAGAATGACAAACGTTACTTTGAAGTCATGTTGCCATCCCGAAGTTCACTTGCCAAGGGAAAGAAATCAGTTTTGATGAACGAACTGGGAAGTCGTCTAGGAGAAAATATGATAGCCTGTGTTGACAGTGATTACGATTATCTTCTTCAAGGAAGGACTCAAACGTCACGGTATATCATCAACAGCCCCTACGTATTACAGACGTATGCCTATGCCATAGAAAATTACCATTGCTATGCCGAAGGCTTACACGAAGCGTGTGTTACAGCTACGCTAAACGACCATAAACTGATTGACTTTCCTGCCTTCATGAAACTCTATTCAGAAATAGCCTATCCGCTTTTCATCTGGTCTGTATGGTTTTACCGCCAACATAATTTATCAGAATTTTCCTTACTGGATTTCTGCTCTTTCGTAAAGTTAGACCAAGTCAGTACACGCCATCCTGAAAAAAGTCTGGAAATCATGTCCAAAAAAGTCAACCGTAAACTTCATGAGTTAGAAAGACGACATGTAGAAGCCCTGGAAGAGATCGAAGATATGAAAAAAGAGTTTCGTACATTGGGAGTGTACCCGGACAATACTTACATGTTCATTCAAGGGCATCACATTATGGACAATGTCATACTGCGTCTGCTGATTCCGGTATGCACAGTACTCCGTCGCGAACGTGAACAACAAATACACGATTTAGCTTTACACGATATTCAGTTACATAATGAGCTCACAGCCTATCAGCGTAGTCAGGTTGATATAGAAGTGGTTATCCGTAAAAATCCTCATTACCACTCATCACCTCTTTATCAGATGATCCGGCGAGATATAGAAGCATTTCTGAAAATAGCCAAATAAATATCTGAGAGTGTGCCCCGAAAGACATCACGACACACTCTCAGAAAAAATTATATCTCATACCCTAACCTGATTAGTCCGACCCAATTACATTCACGAGTGTTGGCTATCAGATGGAAGGCAGGCTGTACATATCCACTTTTCCCAAACAAGAACTTACAAGTCAACTCACTTGCCCATTCATGTTCAGTTGTAAAATCTGCATAATCAGCAAACACACCTCCTTCTATTTTCTTATAACGCATTACAAGTCCACCACCTACATAACTACGGCATCCTTGTTTCTCTGTCGGATTTATGGAATATTGAAACAAAGCATACAGACCAGAAGAAAGTTTTTGTTCCGCATATCCCCAAAGTACTGTATTCAACTTTTTCTTTTCTTCCGTTTCACTATTTCCACTTTCATCACCAGCAGACATCCCGCTATGTAAAGCAATGCCCATATAATAACCGCTATCATTGTTTTGATAATTTAATGATGTAATACTCAATATTCCATCCGTTTTCGGACAAAAACGAAAAACATTTTCCTTTCCGACAAACATGTTATAGCCGGTTCCATTATAAATGGAAGTTTCCATATGCCAGTTTCCCAGCTTCAACTTATAATCCATACCTACTGAAGCCACCGGATAATTTGCAATCGGATAATTAGCCGACAAAGTAGGAAATATACCGCATGAGCTATTGGTAAACAAAGATGTACACGGTGAATTAAAATAATCTTCATTCAGATTCCGTATTCCAACAAAAAGAGAAGAAGCCCCTACATGCCAGTTTATCCCTAATATGGCTAAAGCCAGAGGCAAATTTTCTTCTTCAATATTCGAATATACTTGCAAATCATCAACCAGCTTCTTATCACTCGTTCGTGCTACACTGATAGAAGCAACCTCAATGTTAACCGAATTGCCTAAGGATTGCAGGAAATCAGTACGAAGTAAATTCACCCATTTTGCTCCTTTACGAAAATCAGTTTGAAATTCAGTAGTGTAGGTCAGATTAAAATCCTGAGCCGCAAGGTAATGGTTTGTAAATGTAACCATTACCACAGCAGCACTCAAAACAAATCTCTTCACAATCATTTATCACAACCATTTTACAAATCGCTTGATATACCAGTTTTTTATCATTTGAGTCAGTACACAGTATGAAAGCAGAATACCGACAAGCCAGGGGAAATAGCTTAATGGCAAAGGTTCAAGTCCGATTGAAGTTCCAAAAGGAGAGAAAGGAATGATAATTCCAATAACCATTATCAGCACAGTCAGTCCGGTAACCTGCCACGAAGCACAACTTTGTATAAATGGTATTTTCTGCGTACGAATCATATGAACAATCAATGTCTGCGACAGTAAACCTTCTATAAACCAGCCCGACTGAAATAACGTCTGATGCTCCACAGAATTACAGCTGAACACATACCACATCACCAGATAAGTAACAATATCAAAAATAGAACTTATCGGTCCGATGAATATCATAAAACGGCTAATATCAGAAGCATCCCATTTACGAGGCTTACGGAGATAATCAGCATCCATACGGTCAAAAGGAATGGTAGTCTGCGAAATATCATAAAGCAAATTCTGAATCAGCAGATGAATCGGCAACATCGGAAGGAAAGGCAAAAATGCACTTGCAGCCATTACACTAAACATATTTCCAAAATTCGAACTTGCTGTCATCTTTATATACTTAGTGATATTTCCAAATGTTTTTCTACCCTCAAGTACACCATCTTCCAACACCATCAAGTCCTTTTCCAGTAGAATAATATCCGCACTCTCTTTGGCTATATCTACTGCTGAATCAACCGAAATGCCGATATCTGACTGACGCAAAGCAGCAGCATCATTAATACCGTCACCCAAGAAGCCTACAGTATTCTGCTGCTCTTGAAGCAACATAATGATCTGTGTCTTCTGAATAGGAGTTAATTTAGAAAATACATTTGTCTTACAGACAGCCTGACGCTGTTCTTCCTCCTCCATGGCTTCGAACTGCGGTCCAGTCAGTGCGTTGCGGGTTTCTATTCCAACCTGACGGGCAATAGTCTGCACTACCGCATCATTATCTCCTGAAAGAATCTTCACTTCTATCCCGTGTTCATGCAATTGCTTGATTGCGCTTGCTGCCGATTGCTTGGGAGGATCAAGAAATGCCAGATAACCAATGAGTACCATATCTTTCTCATCTTCTACCTTGAAATCACATTCCTTGCTCAAATAACTTTTATGAGCAACAGCCAGTACCCGCATTCCCTGCTTGTTCATCTGCAAACTGATTTCCTGCGCTTTTTTTCTCAGCTCAGCGGAAAGCGGATGAACAGCTCCGTCGAACTCGGCATAAGAACAGATATCAAGCATTTCTTCTACTGCTCCTTTCGTAATAATCTGCCGTTTTCCCTGTTTGTCTTCCACAACAACCGACATTCTGCGGCGTGCAAAGTCAAAAGGAATTTCATCTACCTTTTTATAATTATCTTTCAGATACTCCAACGAAAGCTCCTTGATGTGCGAAAGAATCGCTTTATCCATCAGATTCTTCAATCCGGTCTGAAAGAAGCTGTTAAAATAAGCATGGCGCAAAATACGCTTGTCATTGTCACTCGAACCATCCGCATTGATATACTTCTCCAACACAATCTGATCGCATGTCAATGTACCAGTCTTATCGGTACAAAGAATATTCATAGCACCGAAATTCTGAATGGCATTTAAATCCTTGACAATTGTCTTCTTTTTCGACATTGCCACTGCTCCCTTAGAAAGATTCGCAGTTACAATCATCGGAAGCATTTCAGGAGTCAGCCCCACAGCTACAGAAATGGCGAAAATAAACGCATCAAACCAGTCGCCTTTGGTCAACCCGTTCACAAGGAATACAAACGGAATCATCACCAGCATGAAACGTATAAGCAAAATACTCACTTTATTGATTCCCTTGTCGAACGCAGTTGCAGCCCGATGTCCGACGATACTTTTCGCAATGGTTCCCAGATAAGTATTATTCCCTGTTTCAAAAACAATACCGGTAGCAGAGCCACTTACCACATTCGAACCCATATAACAAATGTTATCCAGTTCGACTACACTACCTTTATTATATTTCTTTCCTTTTACTTCCGGATGCTTCTCAATGGGATCAGACTCTCCGGTAAGCGAAGACTGGCTGACAAACAAGTCCTTAGCCTCAATAATACGAATATCGGCAGGTATCATGTCACCGGCAGCAATCATCACAACATCTCCAGGAACCAGTTCTGCTATATTAATTTCTTCATCATGATTTCCAGCCCGCTTTACATAACAAGTATTGGTAACCATCTTCAGTAGTGCTTCACTCGATGCATTAGCTTTCCACTCTTGACAGAAGCGAAGAATAGCACTGAAAATCACCATTGTAGAGATAATAACGATAGCGGTCCAATCTTGTTCTCCTGGAGCCGCAAGCAATACATCAAGCACAAACGATATAACAACCAGTCCTGTCAATACCCCAATAAAAGGATTTATAAATGCCTTGATGAAAGTAGAAAGCGGATTTTTCTTTTTCTCATGCTCCACCTCATTTCTACCATAAACAGACTGCCTCTTTTCCACCTCATCAGCCGTAAGCCCGATTCGGCTTGTTTGAAAATAGCTAAAGACAGAGCCGAGTGGCTGAGTTGCTGCCAGAAAAACTTTTTCTGCATTGAAGGCAAATTGTTCCTTACGCTTTTTCTTCTTCCACATTGTTACTTCAATTTTGATTAGGTTACTACTCATGTTTCCTTTTCACGCCGCAAAAGTAGGCAAGACACACGAAGACAGCCGTTAGAAAACTATTAGAGTGGTATTAGAAAACTATTAGAATCTGAAACAGTTTTCCAATACCACCCTAACAACCTCAATTGATAAGGATAGAAGAATAAAGTAAACAAGTTGATAAAAGGTCCTATACGTGAGGTAGTTCTACAACAAAAGTTGTACCTTCACCTTGCTGAGAATGAACCGAAATATTTCCCTGATGGAGATGAATTATCTTCTGTGAAAGTGTCATTCCAATACCATGTCCACCTACTTTCTTGTCCTGTTCTCCACGGTAGAACAAAGTAAAAAGATGCTGCTTATCGGTTTCAGACATTCCAACTCCGGCATCCGACAAACGTACAATTGTCCATTTATCCCAATAGGATATCTGTACAAACGAAGATTTATCAGCCGAGTACTTACAATTATTTTCTATCAGGTTAGAAAAAGCGATATTCAACAAATAAAGATTTCCTCTGACAGTAATCATGCGGTCGTCATCCGCTTCTTCCTGCTCGAACAACAAATCAATGTGATAATCCGGATGAGCACGTAATATCACCTCCCTTACATCAAGCAGTAATTCATCCAGCCGGATTTCCTGCATTTTGATCTGTTCTTTCTGATAGTCTGCCTTAGCAAGATTCAGCAAGCCATCTACCAGACTATTCATCCGCCGGGCATCTTGCAATACATTTTGCATTGCCTGTCTGTACTGTTCACCGGTCCGTTCTTTTTGCAACGACAAGTCCAGCTCGGCAATGAGCGCTGCAAGTGGTGTACGTATCTCATGCGACACATTGCTGACAAACATCTTTTGAGAGTTGAATGATACTTCCAGCCGCTCCAGCAAGGCATTAAAAGCAGTACTAAGTTCTCCCAGTTCATCTTTTTCATTCTTCACCGGAAGACGCCTGTTGATATGTAATGCAGTTATCGTTTCAGCCTCTCTTACAATATCACGTATCGGCTTCAGCGATGCCCGGGCGAGAAAATACCCAGCTACGAACAACAGCGACAATCCTACAACAAACAAGATAAGCAATGTCTTCTGCAATTCAAACAAATTGCCATAACCATATCCGTCGTAAGCAGCAGCGGTCACTATATAATCCTTTCCTCCAAACGAATAGAGCATCCCGATAGCCTGATACTTGCCAATATAAAATTCCATTTCTTTCTTTTTCAGGATACGGTCCACCATTGCATGGTCTTCTTTAATGATATCGTTCTGTATGGCATCGTGATAAAGCATCCGGAAGTCAATAGAATAGACAGCTACTTCCACTTCATTGATAAACTTTTTATTGTTCAGATAAATAGACTGCATGGTCTGCGCGTCAACCTGATTCTGAAGAAACAAATGAGCCTTTGTAACTGCCTCACTTTTCAAATCGTGGAAAAAAGTCCGGCTACGCGTATGTTCACTTACCAGATAAATCAATACCATGCACAACAGAAAAACTGCTGCCGTAACACATGTATTCTGTAAAGTCAGCTTTGTCTTTATTTTCATAACTTATCCGTTAAAATAAAACCAATCCCAGGTTTCGTATGAATGAGTTTGACATCAAACTCCTTGTCAATTTTCTTACGCAGATAGTTGATATACACATCTATGAAATTCGTTCCCGTATCAAAATGTGTATTCCATACTTTTTCGGCTATCTCCACACGGCTTATTACTTTTTCCGCATTTTCAACCATATAAAGCAACAGGTTATATTCTTTCGGAGACAATTTTATTGCTTTCCCCTGCCTTTTTACCTCTCTAAGATTCAAATTGATTGTCAAATCAGCATATTCAATCTGTTCAGGCGCATCGGCTACGATTTCTTTATTTCGTTTCAGCAATACTTTCACGCGCGCTGTAAGCTCCCTGAAATCGAATGGCTTAGTCATATAATCATCCGCCCCAGCATCGAATCCGTCCAGTTTGTCATCGGTAGATCCCAAAGCAGTCAGCATCAGAATAGGAATCTTTTCATTCTGTTTGCGGATTTCCTTGCAAAGCTCGAATCCGTCCATCTTTGGCAAGATAATGTCTGATATAACCAGGTGAAAAGAATAAGTCTGAAAAAGACGCAGTCCCATAGCTCCGTCGTATGCCACCATCGTCTGGTAACCATTTTCTTCCAGTCCGGCTTTCAACAAGTCGGCAACTCTTTTTTCATCTTCTACAATCAGTATAGTCTGCATATTCAGTGATTTTTCTAATGATCTTTTTTACCTGCAAGTATGGACTTCAGGGTATATTGTCAATGCTATCTATTTACAAATGTAATCAATTTATCCCATAAACAAAGATATTCATTTCTTCACACTGTAAAAGTGACTCTCCAGAAGTTCTAAAATATCAGAACACTTTTTTCTAAAAAATGATCTTATACAATCCACCAAACATAAATAAGGAAAAGAAAAAAATCTTAATTTCGTGCCTAAAAATACAGATACAACATTTCAACATGAAAAAGCTAAAAATAGGATTAGTACTGTTTGCCGGTACATTCGCTTTCCAAGAATTAACAGCTCAAAATATCAGTGGAAAACTAGTAGATGAAAACAATCAGCCATTACCATATGCCAACGTAGTATTATTATCTCTTCCCGATTCGACCTTTATAAGCGGGACAATCAGTAACGAAAATGGTAGTTTTACACTGCAAGCTACATCAGAAAAACAGATTGTACGCATTTCTTCCATCGGTTATGCAACAATATATAAACCTATCCACCCAACTGATATGGGTATCGTGCAGTTAACATCTGATGCACAACTGTTAGAAGAAGTAATAGTAAAGGGGAACTTACCAGTTACACGAATGAAAGGTGATGCTATGGTAACCAGTGTTGAAAACAGCGTATTAAGCAAAGCTGGTTCGGCTAATGATGTACTAGGAAAAATACCGGGAATAACCAAGACGCAAGACAGTTATGAAGTTTTCGGAAAAGGAACTCCTCTGATATATATAAACGGAAGAAAACTGAATGACCTGACCGAACTGGAACAGCTTAATGCAAATGAAATAAAAAATGTAGAAGTCATACGTAATCCTGGTTCAAGATACGATGCAACCGTCAAAGCCGTTATACGCATCCAAACAGTAAACAGACAAGGAGAAGGCTTCGGATTTAACTTACGGTCCAGCTATTATCAGTCGAAAAATACAGACTGGATCGAACAGGCCAACCTGAATTATCGTCATCACGACCTGGATATTTTCGGCTCCATTTACTTTAGTAATATGAAGTATATACAGGATTATACCGTTATTCTTAAGAAAAGAGGAACGCAGGAATGGACCCATAAGATGAATAGTTTCAACGATAATTTATCCAAGATACTGGAAGGCAATATCGGATTCAATTATCAAATAAACGACAAGCATACATTGGGAATGAAATATCAACCTAACAAACAGCTTTCTCCAGATGGATCCAGAGAAACCTATACACATGTAACCACCGACAATCAGCTTTACGACGAAATATATTCTACCGCCAACAATTATACCGACGATGATTGGGGACATGAAATCAATGCATATTATAACGGTATAGTCGGTACTGCAAATATTGATTTCAATATAGACTATTTCCAAAATGGTAACCGGGAATACTCCAATGTAAAAGAGTTGAGTGAAAAGTATGAAGATCGCGATGTACATTCAATAGGAGATGTAAAGAACCGTCTGGTTGCCGGAAAACTCATAGTTTCCTTGCCTTTAGGAAAAGGAACACTTGCCGTAGGAAGTGAGGTAACCTATACACATCGAAATGATGATTATCTTAATGAAGAAAATTATGTACCCACTTCATACAGCAAGCTTAAAGAAATAAATGCTGCCGGATTCGCAGAATATAGCCAGAACTTCCCGTGGGGCGACTGGTCTGTTGGAGTAAGATACGAACATGATAAATTCGACTATTTCGAGAATAACCAACATATAGATGAACAGAGCCGGACATTCGACAATGTATTTCCTCATCTGTCGTTCTCTACCAAATGGGGAAATATACAGACCCAGTTAAGTTACACAGCAAAAACAGTCAGACCTTCTTATCAACAACTTAGTAACAATGTTTCCTACTCAGACCGTTTCATCCAGCAAAAGGGAACTCCGACACTTCGCCCAACCATTATACACGACCTGTCATTGGCTACCGTATGGAAATGGTTACAGCTCAGTCTGTCTTACAGTCAGACTAAAAACTGGATATTATATTGGGGTGAATTGACAGAAGAAGATGGTTCACAGACCATGTTAAGCTATCGTAACTGGAATAAATCCATTCCAACTTTCTCAGCTTTTCTTTCGGTCTCACCTAAAATAGGCTGCTGGTCACCAATGATTGGAATAGGTGTAAAAAAACAATGGCTTACAGTAGAATCCTTTAGCAAACCTTTCGATATGAAAACTCCAGTTTATGTAGCAAACTTCAATAATACCATCGAATTGCCAAAAGAATTTATTATCGGACTGGATGCCAATATCCAAAGTAAAGGTGCTTATCAGAATATTTACATAGAACATCCGACAGGCAGCATAAATCTGTCTGTCAGAAAAAGTTTCTTGAAAGATGCTCTCAGTGTTGAATTGAAAGGCAGTGACTTACTCGATACAAACAAAGATTATTATCACTTATATTCTGGAGATTATAATATTTATCAAAAAAATTCTTACGATAATCGTGAGTTTTCTGTAACAATAAGATACAAGTTCAATACAGCCAAGAGCAAATACAAAGGTACCGGAGCCGGTGAAAGCCAGAAAAACCGTATGTAATTTGTAGATATTATCAGTAAAAACACACATAATTTTGCTTCAATCCAGGTAATAAATTGATAAACCGATAATGGAGCAATAAAGGAAATTTGTAACAATTAGAGGTCTACAAAAAAACATGCTGATAAATGCAGAAAAACATCTCGATATTTTCAAAAAAATTGTAGAAATTTCCAGATGTTTTGTACAAAAAATCCAGCTATTCTGCTGAGCTTTTTAAAAGAGTTCACAGAGAGTAAGAAAAGAGAAAAGAACGTTTTTCCCATAATACAAGGAAAGACAAAAAATAGCCTGCCCGGACAACGATTTCCTCGTCGTTCAGGCAGGCTATTATATGTATCTCAAGAATTATTTTTCAGGAGTATTTTCCAACGTTGCAGTCAGGAAGTCATAGAACTTCGAAACTGAAGGAATGTGACAACGTTCTTCCGGAGTATGCGGGCACTGCAAAGTAGGACCGAAAGAAATCATATCAAGTCCCGGAACTACTGCTCCGATAATACCACATTCCAGTCCGGCATGTATAACCTTCACTTCAGGAAGTTCGCCAAACTGTGCCTTATACGATTCCTTCATGGCGTGAAGGATAGGAGAATTAACATTTGGTTCCCATCCTGAATAGCTGCCTGAACGTTCTACATGCATACCAGCCATAGAGAAGCAGCTTTCGATAGCTGTATTACGGTAATCTTTCATTGATTCACGAGAACTACGTGTCAAAACTTTAACAGCTGCCTTTCCATTGGCAATTTCAACAATGGCAAGGTTAGAAGATGTTTCTACTGTATCAGGAATAGTCGGGATGAAACGTTCCACTCCGTTAGGACATGCATAGATAGCATCTACCAAGTTATCGCGGATTTCTTCAGGAACCATGTACTTCGGCAATTCCACACGTTCTGCCTTAAAGCTCAGTCCTTCTTCGATTGTAGCAAATTCATCACGCCATACTTGTTCACACTCACCAACGAATGCCAGTACATCTTCTACTTCTGTTTCGGGTACAGTAATCACAACTTCGCATTCACGAGGAATAGCATTACGCATGTTTCCACCTTCCCACGATACCAGACAAGCTTCATCGTATGCAATAACCTGATTCAGGAAGCGAGCCATAAGCTTGTTTGCATTGGCATGTCCCCAGCCAATCTGTATACCAGAGTGACCACCACGCAGACCTTTCAGAGTAACTTTCAAAGCTACATCTTCCGGATCGGTTTCTTCTTCCTTATATTCCAGTGTAGCTGTCAGATCTTCACCACCGGCACAACCGATATACAGCTCACCTTCTTCTTCAGAATCGAGGTTCAGCAAAATATCGCCTTCTATTTCTCCAGGTTTCAAGCCGAAAGCGCCATACATACCAGTTTCTTCATCGGCAGTGATCAGTGCAACCAATGGGCCGTGTTTTAATGTTTTATCTTCCATTACAGCCATGATTGCAGCTACCCCCATACCGTTGTCCGAACCAAGTGTAGTGCCTTTTGCCTTCACCCATTCACCGTCTACATAAACCTGAATAGGATCGTTTTCGAAATCATGCTGTGTATCTTTGTTCTTTTGTGGAACCATATCCATGTGTGCCTGCAAGATAACCGTCTTACGGTTTTCCATGCCCGGAGTGGCAGGCTTGCGGTAAATGATGTTTCCAGCCTCATCCTGAAAAGCTTCAATACCAGCATTCTTACCGAACTCCAGTAAAAATGACTGAACTTTTGCCAAATGTCCTGACGGGCGAGGCACTTGAGTTAACGAATAAAAATGCTTCCACACATTCTGTGGAGCCAGAGAAAGAATTTCATTCATAGGTTTTAGTTTTATTTTTATTTGTAAGCGGCAAAGCCACCAGTCCATATATTCCTAACAAAATTAATAAAAAGGTTTGAATACCATGCACTAAAAGCGCAAATATTCCTGCATCTTCCTTACTTACTCCGTACATCATCATCATGGTGATGACAGCAAAGTGCCACGGACCCGCTCCATTTGGTGTAGGAACAATAACGGCAATACTCCCTACCACAAACAATACCAGTCCGGCAACCCAGCCTAGTCCGGCAGAAAAGTCGAAACAGTAAAACGTCAGATAAAAATGCAGATAATAACATAACCAGATAGCGACAGTATAAATGATATACAATACCGGACGGTGTACCTGACGGATGGAAAGACATCCTAGCCAGACATTTTTAATCAGTCCCCTGACCTTAGCAAAAATTGTCAGATTACGTATCAGCCAGAAAAGCAGAACCAAAGCCGCTACTATACAGATTAACGTTATATAAAAATTAGTCGACGAAAACAAATGCAGAAAAAAAGCTCCGTCAGTACCTGTTATACGAAAGAAACGGGCAAAGACTCCCGACTGAAGCAACAGCGTACCTGCGGTAATAAGCAGTACACAGACAGAATCAACTAAACGTTCGGAAACGACCGTTCCAAGAGATTTGGAAAAAGAAACATTGTCATATTTTGCAAGTATGCCGCAGCGCGAAACCTCTCCTACCCGAGGTAAAACCAGATTGGCCGCATAAGCAATAAATATGGCATACACACTATTCGAAATTTTAGGATGTTCACCAAGAGGAGCCAATGCCAGGTTCCAGCGCCACCCGCGAAACAGATGACCGAAGACGCCAAAAACCAGTGAAAAAAGCATCCAGCCATAATTCATACCTCCGTCCATCACCTCATAAACATGCCGGAAGTTGAATCCATGATACGTCCATAGCAAAATAACCGCCCCTAACACCAAAGGCAAAGCTACCTGAAAGACTTTATTTATGAGTTTTTTTATATCAGTTCGTTCCAAAACCTAATCATTTATTAAAGATTAATGCTTACATTTGCACGATGCAAAGATAATATCTTGCTAGAATAAATCTTTATTTATATCGAGAAAATACATACGGAATGAAATTAGTTAAACCGAAAAAGTTCTTAGGACAGCACTTTCTGAAAGACTTGCAAGTGGCAAAAGACATAGCCGATACAGTAGATACCTGCCCTGACCTGCCGATATTGGAAGTAGGACCTGGTATGGGAGTGTTGACGCAATTTCTCATCCCGAAAGGAAGACCGGTAAAGGTAGTAGAACTGGATTTTGAATCAGTTGCTTACCTACGGGAGAATTTTGCAGAGCTGGGTGACAATATTATTGAACAGGACTTTCTGAAAATGGATTTATCTGCTCTGTTCAATGGAAACCCTTTTGTCCTGACAGGTAACTATCCGTATAATATCTCCAGCCAGATATTTTTTAAAATGCTCGATTACAAAGATCTGATACCTTGCTGTACAGGCATGATACAGAAAGAAGTAGCCGAACGTATCGCCGCTTGTCCGGGAAACAAGACATACGGTATTCTGAGCGTACTGATTCAGGCTTGGTATAAAGTAGAATATCTGTTTACCGTACACGAGCATGTGTTTAATCCTCCTCCCAAGGTTAAAAGTGCCGTAATACGCATGACACGCAACGAAACCAAGGAGCTGGGATGTAACGAGAAGCTGTTCAAGCAAATAGTAAAAACTACGTTCAACCAACGTCGCAAGACATTGCGTAACTCCATTTCTCCGATACTGGAAAAAGGAAACCCACTCAGTGCAGATCCTATATTCAACAAACGTCCGGAACAGTTATCGGTAGAAGACTTCATAGAATTGACCAACCGGGTGGAACAGGCACTCGCAACTGAGTAAGGTATGGAAAGCGAAGAAATTAAAAAGGTATCAGAACTGATCGAAAATAAAAAATCGGAGGAACTAAAAGAGTTTCTGCAAGAACTGCATCCAGCTGATATTGCCGAATTGTGCGATGAACTTGATGCAGAAGAAGCGCGCTCCATTTATCTGTTACTCGACAATGAAAAAGCTGCCGACGTACTGATTGAAATGGATGAAGACGCGCGTAAGAAATTCCTCGAAATATTGCCTTCGGAAACTATTGCCAAACGTTTTGTCGACTACATGGACTCTGATGATGCTGTAGACATCATCCGTGACATGGACGAGGACAAGCAGGAGGAAATTCTTTCGCACATCGAAGACATCGAACAGGCAGGCGACATTGTAGATCTGTTGAAATACGATGAAGATACAGCCGGTGGTTTGATGGGTACAGAAATGGTTATCGTAAATGAAAACTGGAGTATGCCCGAATGCCTTCGCGAAATGAGAATTCAGGCCGAGGAAATGGACGAAATCTACTATGTGTATGTAGTAGATGACGATGAACGGTTGCGTGGAGTATTTCCTTTAAAGAAAATGATCACCAGCCCATCGGTTTCGAAAGTAAAGCATGTAATGAAAAAAGATCCGATATCGGTACATGTAGATACCCCGCTGGAAGAAGTAGTACAAGTCATCGAGAAATACGACTTAGTGGCTGTTCCGGTAGTAGACAGTATCGGACGCCTGGTAGGACGTATTACAGTAGACGACGTAATGGATGAAGTTCGCGAACAGGCCGAAAGAGATTACCAGTTGGCTTCCGGTTTGTCACAGGACGTAGAATCGCACGATAATGTATTCCGTCAGACAACGGCACGTCTCCCCTGGCTGCTCATTGGTATGCTGGGAGGTATCGGAAACTCCATGATATTGGGTAATTTTGATACAACTTTTGCGGCACATCCCGAAATGGCCCTGTATATTCCGCTTATCGGTGGAACAGGAGGAAATGTAGGAACACAATCGTCTGCTCTTGTCGTTCAGGGACTTGCCAACAGTTCGCTCGACTCTGGAAATACTTTTCAGCAAATATTAAAGGAATCGGTCGTTGCTCTTATTAATGCAACAATCATTTCCATGCTGGTATATATTTACAACTTTATCCGTTTTGGAGCGACCGCTACAGTCAGTTATTCTGTTTCCATCAGCCTGTTTGCCGTAGTTATGTTTGCTTCTATTTTCGGTACACTCGTTCCCATGACACTGGAAAAACTGAAAATTGATCCGGCAATTGCTACCGGACCGTTTATATCAATCACCAATGACATTATAGGTATGATGATGTACATGGGAATCACCGTATTGCTTTCTTAAATATTTTCATACATGGAGGCTTGTTCTTATAAATACTGAAACAGCCTCCATGCCTTTTATTCTTAATAAGGAATCCCCAAAACTTATTTAATGCAAAAAAATTTAGAAAAAAATATTGAAAATCAGATTTTATTCTTTTAATTTGTAACTACGGATTAAGATAAGCCGACATAATTCTTTAAAATCTATATACGATGGAAGTAAATGAAACAACCCGTCCACTAACTGAAGTTCCGGCAGAAAACACTCCCGAAACTCCGGTTTCTACTGTTGAGAATGATGAAAAGACGTTGTATTCTCCAAAACAAACGCAAGAAGAAGTAATAGAACGCTTAACAGAAATCAACAATAATACCTGCGATGCAGACAAACAAGAAATAGACTACCTGAAACAAACGTTCTACAAATTGCACAAAAGCGAGCAAGATACAGCGAGAAAGAACTTTATCGAGCAAGGCGGAAACCCTGAAGATTTCACTCCGGCCCCCGACCCGCTGGAAGCTAAATTCAAGGAAATCATGAGTTCCATCAAAGAGAAACGTAGTGTTATGGCAGCAGAACAGGAACAGGAAAAAGAAGAAAACCTGCAAAAGAAGCTCGAAATCCTGGAAAAGATGAAAGCGCTTACCGAAAATACGGAAGATACAGGAAAGATCTATAACGAATTTAAGCAGCTTCAGCAGAAATGGAATGAAATCAAACAGATTCCTGTTGGTAAAATAAACGAATTGTGGAAAACATATCAGCTTTACACTGAAAAGTTCTATGACATGGTAAAGCTTAACAATGAATTCCGTGAATATGATTTCAAAAAGAATCTGGAACAGAAAACCTATCTGTGTGAGGCAGCCGAAAAACTGGCAGAAGAACCAGATGTTGTATCAGCTTTCCATCAATTACAAAAATTACATCAGGAATTCCGCAGTATCGGTCCGGTAGCCAAAGAACTGCGTGAAAGTATCTGGGCACGGTTTAAAGCCGCTTCTTCAGCAGTAAACCGCCGCCATCAGCAACACTTTGAAGCTCTGAAGGAAAAAGAACAGAATAACCTGGACCAGAAGACTGTTATCTGCGAAATTGTAGAGTCAATGGAATATGATACATTCAAGACTTTCGCCGACTGGGAAGACAAAACTCAGGAAATTCTCGCTTTGCAAGCTAAATGGAAAACTATCGGATATGCTCCGCAAAAGATGAATGTGAAAATATTCGAACGTTTCCGTGCAGCCTGCGATGAGTTTTTCAAACGAAAAGCTGCTTTCTTCAAGTCTGTAAAAGAAAGCATGGCCGAAAATCTTGAAAAGAAAAAAGCTTTATGCGAAAAGGCAGAAGCTCTGAAAGACAGCACTGACTGGAAAGAAACTGCAGAAATTCTGACTAAATTGCAGAAAGAATGGAAAAACATCGGTCCTGTTGCCAAAAAGCATTCAGACGCTGTATGGAAACGCTTTATCGGAGCTTGCGATTATTTCTTTGCACAAAAGAATAAAGCTACTTCTTCACAACGCTCGGTAGAGTTTGAAAACATGGCAAAGAAAGAGGAAATCATCAAACAGCTGGCTGCACTTGACGCATCGGGAACAACAGATGAAACAACATCGGAACAAACACGTGCTTTAATGAAAGAATGGAACAGCATAGGTCATGTTCCGTTCAAAGAAAAAGACCGTTTATACAATGAGTTCCACGGCTTGATAGACAAACTGTTTGACAAACTGAATATTTCAGCTTCTGAAAAGAAATTAAGTAATTTCAAATCGGGTTTGAATAAAGGTGATAACTTATACCGTGACCGTGAAAAACTGGTACGTACATACGAAGGGCTGAAAAATGACATTCAGACTTATGAAAATAATCTAGGATTTTTATCGTCTGCTTCGAAAAAAGGTAATACCCTTGTAACTGAAATTACCCGTAAGATTGAACGCTTGAAAGGTGAAATGGAACTGGTTTTGAAAAAAATACAAGCTATCGATGAAAAGCTGAACGAAGAATAAACCAAACAAAATTCATATTTTAGAATAAGAGTACCGATTTTTTCAAAAAGTCGGTACTTTTTATTTATTAGCCCTAAACTGAAGAATACAAATTTCCAGACTATTATCTACAAAAAAATTCCTTCAGACAATCCAGTGAAGATATCTGAAGGAATAGATAACAGGAGTTTTTACTATCAGGAACGTTTACGTTGCGGACGTTCCTTTTTCATCTGTTCGAAAGCTTCTTTCTGTTCATCTGTCAGCAAAGAAGTGATTTTCTCATTTAGCTTTTCCATTTCACTTCTCCGCTCCTCACGTGAAAGTTCTTTCTTGAAAAATTCCGTATAAAGTTCAGTAATCTGCTTTTCCTGCTCATCAGTCAGGTTCAGCTTCTTGTCGAGCTTTTCTACTATCTGTTCTGGAGTACGAGTTCCTCCTCTGCGCTGAGCATCAACTGTATGTATGCCCAGTAAGGCTACTAAAGCCAGAAAAATAATTTTCTTCATGACAATTGTCTTTTAGTAATATTTATCGAATCGTATATACAAAACTTATCATAGCATAAGGTTTCAGTACATTGCTGTTGATATAATCGTAATAGTTGCTTCCGATACTATGAGTAAAAGCCTGATTCTGCTTCAGCACATCAAAAGCTTCCACCCTGATTTCGGCTGCATTGTTTTTCAGGAATTTTTTACCTAGTGACAGATTCCATAAGAAATAATCTTCTGTACCTGTATCCAGACCAGTATATCCGATATAGTCGAACGTACTGCGGAAAGTAAGCCCCCAGAAGAATGTCCATCCCAACTTTGCTGAAGCTGTATGAGTAACATAATCACTACCTGTAGCTGTATCCAAAGAACTGAACATCTTATTGATACCAGCTGAATAAGACGCAGTAAAATCAAGGTTATTACTTATATTGCTACCAATAATAATCTTCGGTATCAGATTCAGTTCACGCGTCTTACTTTCTATTCCGTCGAAAATAGTAGGTACATTAGCATAATTAGCCGAAAGACTGAGGTTGATATTACTCCGAATAAAATCAATAGGGAAACCATAAGTCAGCATCGACTGCAAACTATAGTAACCATCCATATTTACCGGACGAGTAAACTGTACTCCCTTACTCAGTGTGACCGACGGAGTAAGCTCCATATCTTCTTTTGCAACGAAAGTACTGTCGGCTACATAATCTTGTTGTATGGTAGCCCCAACCATGGCAATAAACGTATGTCCAGACTTTGTCGTACGCAAATAACGCAGATTTGCCGTATGTGATAACTGCTGGTCAAGGTCCGGATTTCCCGCAGAAAGAAAAAGCGGATTGGAATTATCTATAACATTCTGCAAGCTCGTAACCGAAGGAGCAGATGATTTGCTGCGATAACGTAACTGTAGCGAATTGGTCCGATCTAAAGAATAACGCATGGTAAACGATGGCAATATAGAAAAATACCTGTGCGACAAATTGTCTGCCTGCGGATAGACCATATCACCTCTCAAATCTGCCCATTGTGCATCAACTCCCAGCATAGCATTGAATTTACCGGTACGATAACGAAGTCCTACACTTCCTGCCTGAGTAAGATAGCCCGACTGATACTCATTCGACAGGCTTTCATCCAACTGATCGTAAAGATCGCTCACCGCAGACTTCTTATACGTCTTACGGTCATTTTCTGAATCGGTATAACTCAACTTATATCCTAGCTGCAACTGCATATAGTCGGTTAACCTTTCCGTATAACTCAGATTAGAACGCAAGGTATATTGACGGTTCAATGTCTGCTTCCACTGACTGTAGCTGTCTGTTTCCGACAAGCCGTCGGCACTATACAATGTATTAAGATAATCTGTATATGTATTTCCATCGGTATTGCTCATTTTCCCACTGAGCATCAACGACAGGGTACGTCCTTCCTTCAGGAAACGATGACGCAAGATAAGGTCAGCTCCAACATTGTAAGCATCGTTTTCTCCCAACGTAGCAGTTTCTGTTTCATTATCAGACATGCCATTCAACAGATTCAGTCCCTGAAGCAATCCATGACTGTCATTATTCTGAAAGCTCAATGTTGGACGAAACTGTAACGAGGTTCTATTACTTATCTGATAATCCAGTTTCATATTAAAACGATGGTTCCAGTTCTTCATAGAGCTTTCCTGATACTCACTGTAAGTCATTCCAGGAAGAGATGAGTCGAAATATTCACGTTCGGTCTGCTGCTGTGTCAGATTGTCCGACTGATTAAAAAAGTAACTGCCTGTCACCTTCCATTTCTCTCCCCACTGATCCACATAGTTTATACCAAGTCCGTTCGACGAAGTAACACCTCCTGTACTGCCTACCATAAAATCAGAAGCATTTCCACCGAAAGCACCTCCACGTCCTCCGTTACGACCACCTCCACGCCGCTTACCACTTGCTCCAGAAGACATAACTCCCGCTAAATCCTCCTGCGAGAAGTTCTGCTGGTTCACATTGTTCGACATACCCAACAATGAAATACGACGATCTTCATTGAAGAAATTTACATTACCGTTTACCTTATAACGATCCTCAGTACCGTATCCTGCCGACACTTCACCAAAAGTTCCCTGGCGGAATCCTCCCTTCGTCACAATATTGATAGTTTTTACTTCTTCGCCATCATCGAACCCGGTAAATTCTGCCTGCTCACTTTTTTTATCGAAGACCTCGATACCTGCAATAATATCAGAAGGTAAATTCTTAATGGCGAGATTCACATCTCCATCGAAAAATTCCTTCCCATCTACTAGCACCTTTTTCACTTCCTCTCCTTGAGCCTGAATACTTCCACCTTCTACAACAATCCCCGGCATCTTAGCCAATAAATCTTCGGCTGAACTTCCTTGCATTACTTTAAAGGCCTCAGCATTATACAGCAAACTGTCTCCTTTCTGCTCGGCACGTGTAGCACGCGCATTAACAGATACCTCATCCAGCAGGTTTACATCCTCGCGCATCGTTACATTAACCTTTTTTTCTCCAGAGGAAGGAATAATAACGGCTTCCTTATATGTTTTATATCCTACATATGAAATCTGTAGCGTATAAGTACCTGCCGGAAGTTTCTTAAATTGAAACATTCCTTTCAGATCGGTAGATGTATAGTTGATTTTTCCATCCCCAGCTATCAGTTGAACCGTAGCCGAAATCAATCCCTCTCTACTCTTCTGATCTGTCACAACTCCCGAAAGTGTCTGTGCAAAAACAGAGAGTGAACATAATAAAGCAACTCCTAAAAAAACAAATCTTACCCTCGTAAACATACTCACTTTATATAATTTTTTCCTATTCGATATCTTTACTTCAACAAAAATAATCTACTTGCAAATACAAAATATGTTCTCTCAACAAAGTAGTGGTAAACAACATCAATGTAGTGGTGAACACCACTTTGCTTATTTCTTCAAACCGGCAGAAACTTTTATTTTTGCAAAAAAGAACAAGTTATGTGGCAAATTAAAAAGTTACCGTTTTACATCGATCTGATATTCTGTCTGGTGTTATTACCGGCTATGATGACCTTGCTGCCTATCGAACGATGGCTGATAAACAATTCACTATTCGTATACCTGTTGGTTTCATGGTTGTATATCGTATATATCCTGAACCGCCGCTTTATCATGCCTTTTATGTTTGCCGGGAAAAAACGTTTTTGGATAGCTGTTTCTCTTATTTTACTTACAGCTGTTGGTACTTACCTCATAACTCGCTATCAAATGGAAGTCCCGTTACACCACATGAGACGTACCCGACTTTTACAACATATCCCAAAAATCAAACTTCAGCAACAAGCTGTATGGTTTCTGTATGTAGTTGTGATTGCCTTTAGTGCAGCTGTAGGACTACTGACTCAACTTTATCACCAAATAATGGAACGACAAGCTGTAGAATTTGAGAAGAAAAAAGCCGAACTGGCACTTTACAAAGCACAGATTAATCCTCATTTTCTTTTCAATAATCTAAATACTCTATATGCTATGGTAGTAACAGGATCTCCTAAAACGGAAGATGCCTTTATTCAATTTATCAATCTGATGAAATATATGTATGCCAATAATACAAAAGATAAAATTCCTCTACACATTGAAGTAGAATACATTCGTCAGTATATAGAACTCCAAAAATATCGAATAGCAGAAAACTTTGATGTTCATTTTTCTTATGTACACGATGAAACGGAACAAATGAATATAGCCCCTATGATTCTGATTACCTTTGTCGAAAATGTATTTAAACACGGTGTATCTTCTCATAAAAAAGGAGAGGCGTATATTACCATTCGCGCAGAAAAAGGAGAATTATTATTGGCAACAAACAATCCTTTATTAAACCATCCGGACTCAAAAGCATCCAAAGGAATAGGAATAGAAAACTGCAAAAAGCGCCTCGATCTTCTTTATCCGAACAAGTATAGCTTGTTTACAGGAGAAAGAAACGGGAAATATGCCGTCACACTGAGTATCAATTTAAGACAATGAACATAAAATGTATAGCAATCGATGATGAACCAATGGCGCTGGAAATCATATCCAGCTTCTGCCAGCGCCATGGAAATATAGAACTGACAGTCTTTACCAATCCGATTGCAGGCATTGAACAAGTCAAGAAAATAAAACCCAATATTCTTTTCCTTGACATAGAGATGGAAGACATCAATGGAAGAGATCTGGCTCGTGACCTCCCTCACGAAGTAATGTTGATTTTTACAACAGCCTATGCACAATACGCTCTCGATGGTTTTGAATTGAATGCTATAGATTTTCTTCACAAACCATTCTCGTATGCTCGTTTTGAAAAAGCAGTACAAAAAGCTATAGAGCTACAAACACTACAACAACTTTCCGCTCAACCAACATTTACAGACGAGTATATCACACTAAAAGTGGAATACAAAAATACAAATATCCAACTGAAAGATATTTTATATATAGAATCGATGGATAACTATGTGCGTATTCATCTCACCAGTCAGCCGACTCTAACTTCACAAATGAGTTTGAAAACGCTACAGGAACTTTTGCCCGAAGAAAAATTTATACGAGTACACAAGTCCTTCGTTGTTCCAATCTATCGGATTGCCAGTTATACTTCTAAAGAGATTCTTTTATATAATGGAATCAAAATTCCTGTAGGCAGAAGTTATAGTAAATATCTGAAAGATAAAAATTCAAAAATGGCATAAGATACAAGATATCAATAAAATTAAGCAGAAGAAAAGAAGTGCAGAAAAGTCATTTCATCTGATTTTACAGTCAAATAGTAACAATTTGGAGAAAAGCAAATAAAGTCATTACGGTTTCTTGATTAAAATCCATATTTTTGCACCTCACAAAAACTACCAAATGCATGAATGACTACAAATTTCACAAAAAATTTCTTTGTTTTATTTTACTGATTGTGAAATTCGGCTTACCTTGCCATGCGCAATCATCCATCATTGCGGAAAAAGATTCTACTTATCTGCCAGCTGATTCGCTATTTGCCAGATATCTGCATAGTCAGAATGTAGCAATCATAAATAACAATGACCTGAAGCTGCTGCCCAGTGGCAGAGAAAAATTTAACGACCTTTTTGAAGAAATCAAAAAGGCAAAGCATCATATACATCTGGAATACTTCAATTTCAGAAATGACTCTATCGGAAATGCATTGTTTGACTTGCTTGCGGAGAAAGTAAAAGACGGAGTGAAGGTACGAGCTATGTTCGATGCCTTCGGAAATATGTCAAACAACCGTCCGCTTCGTAAAAGACTACTTAAAGATTTAAGTAAAAGAGGGATAGAGATTATTACATTCGACCCTATTACTTTCCCGTATGTTAATCATGCAGCCAGTCGTGACCACCAAAAAATTATAGTCATAGACGGTAAAGTAGGATATACAGGAGGTATGAACATTGCCGATTATTATATAAACGGACTTCCCAAAATCGGCGCATGGAGAGATATGCATATCCGTATCAAAGGACCTGCCGTTGAAAAATTGCAGGAAGTTTTCCTCACAATGTGGAATAAGGAAACCAAACAGCAAATCGGAGGAGACGAATATTTTCCATTCGGGGAAGATTCGTTGAATGCAGCTCCTGTACATGCGGGACATCAGGTAGCAATCGTACAGCGGGCTCCCAAAATATCTCCTGAAGCAATGAGACATGCATATATTGCAGCCATCAATTCGGCCGAACGGAAAATACAGATTATCAATCCTTATTTCACCCCGACATCCAGCATTCGCCGCGCCATTGAAAAAGCTGTCGACCGTGGAGTCAGAGTAGAAATCATGATTCCCGGAAAGTCGGATATCAGCTTCACACCCGATGCAGGATTTTATCTTGCTAACCAACTAAGAAAGAAGGGAGCGCATATTTATGTTTACAACGGAGGATTCCATCATTCTAAAGTCATGATGGTAGACGAACGATTCTGTACCGTAGGTAGTACAAACCTGAACAGCCGGAGTTTACGATATGATTACGAGATAAATGCATTCGTTTTCGATTTGCCTGTTACAGCACAACTGACTGATATATTCAGTGCCGACAAACAGAACAGTACGATCATGACTAAAGAGGTTTACAAAAAGCGAACTCCATGGAAACGATTTGTCGGATGGTTCGCTCATTTGTTTACTCCTGTACTCTGATTATCGGTCAGTAAATTAAAAAAATTAAGAAACATTCTCCCATTAAGTACAATATTTTTCTTATTTTTGCCAAATATGTAACACGCCTGACAAGGCGCAAAAAAAGCAAAATGAGAGTAATCGACTTAATAAAATCACCTGAAAAGACAGCCTTTTCATTCGAGATTCTTCCTCCGCTGAAAGGCACTGGGATAGAGAAATTATATGAAACAATCGATTCGTTGCGCGAATTCGATCCTAAATACATAAACATCACTACCCATCGAAGCGAATATGTATATCGCGAACTGGGTAATGGTCTTTATGAGCGCAAACGAATCCGCCGTCGTCCCGGTACAGTAGCGGTAGCAGCTGCCATACAGAACAAATACAATATTACGGTAGTTCCACACATATTATGTAGCGGATTTACACGTGAAGATACAGAGTATGTATTATTAGATTTACAGTTTTTGGGAATCACTGATTTATTGATTCTGCGTGGTGATAAAGCCAAACATGAACAAGTATTCACTCCTGAGCCAGGAGGGTATGCGCATGCTATAGAACTGGAACATCAAATCAATGATTTTAATCAAGGTGTATTCGTCGACGGATCACCAATCAAGGCTCCTGTACATCCATTCAGCTATGGAGTAGCCTGTTATCCAGAGAAACATGAGGAAGCTCCTAATATGGAACAAGATATCTACTGGCTGAAAAAGAAAGTAGAAGCTGGAGCCGAGTACGCTGTAACTCAATTATTCTATGACAACCGGAAATTTTTCGAATTTGTAGACCGTGTCCGTCAGGAAGGTATTGATATTCCTATTATTCCGGGTATTAAACCGTTCAGTAAGTTGTCACAGCTGTCCGTTGTTCCCAAAACATTTAAAGTTGATTTACCTCAGGAACTGGCATTGGAAGCTTTAAAATGTCAAACAGATGAAGAAGCTCGCCAGCTGGGAGTAGAATGGTGCATCAATCAATGTCGTGAGTTGATAGCTCATGGTGTACCTAGTATTCATTTTTACACCGTAGGGGCAACAGAAAGCGTACGCCGTGTAGCTAAAGAAATTTATTAACTGTGTTTTTCAAAGACGTCATAGGGCAAACCGAGGCAAAACGCCATTTGTTGACACTCGTACACGAAGGACGAGTGCCCCATGCCATATTGTTTTGCGGAGCAGAAGGTACAGGGAAATTACCTCTGGCATTAGCGTTAACTCGCTATCTGTGTTGTGAAAATCCGGGTGAAGAAGATGCCTGCGGAAAATGTCCTTCATGCATAAAAATGAACAAACTGGTTCATCCTGACGTACATTTTGCTTTTCCGGTAATAAAGAAAAAAGCAGGACGCGACACCGTTTCTGACGATTTTATAGATGTCTGGCGACAACAGTTGATTGACTCTCCATATTTTTCACTGGCAAACTGGCTGGCACGTATGGGAGCCGAAAATCAGCAAGCGCAGATCTTTGTCCGCGAAAGCGATGAAATACAACGCAAGCTTTCACTGAAAGCCGGAGAGGGCAGTTACAAAATCATGATTATATGGCTTCCGGAAAAGATGAATGCAGAGTGTGGAAACAAATTGCTCAAATTGTTGGAAGAACCACCAGCCTACACAATCTTTTTATTGGTTAGCGAGGCTCCCGAAAGCATTTTGCCAACACTTACGAGCCGTATGCAGCGCTTTAACCTGCCTCCACTTAACGAAGAAGATATTGCCGGACTATTACGTACACGTTATATGCTTCAGCCAGAAGATGCTTCCGACATTGCACATTTATCTGCCGGGAGTGTACTGCGGGCTATAGAAAACATACACTTAGGAGAAGAGAACCGACTTTTCTTTGAATTATTCACTTCACTGATGAGATTAGCTTATGCACGTCGGCTCAAGGACATGAAAGCCTGGAGTGAACAAGTTGCAGCTTTAGGCAGAGAAAGGCAGAAAAATCTGCTAGCCTATTGCCAACGTATGATACGAGAAAACTTTATATATAACTTCCACCACTCGGAAATGAACTATTTAGGACGTGAAGAAGCACAATTTGCCTCACGATTCGCTCCTTTTGTAAACGAAAGAAATGTGATAGGTATCATGGAAGAATTGGAGGAAGCCGGACGACACATCGAACAAAACGTAAATCCCAAATTTGTTTTTTTCGATTTCGCCCTGAAAATGATTGTACTATTAAAGAATTGAAACTATGAGCAAATTTATATTGAAAAACGGAAGCGGTTCTTTATGCTGCAAGGGCTGCGGACGACAAGATAACAAGCTGAACACTTACGACTGGATGGCAGATATCCCTGGCAACAGTGAAGAGCAGGATATGGTAGAGGTTCAATTCAAAAATACCCGCAAAGGATATTTCAAGAACAGTAACCATCTGAAACTGGAAAAGGGAGATATCGTAGCAGTAGAAGCCAGCCCCGGACACGATATCGGCACAGTTACACTGACTGGCCGACTCGTACCTTTACAAATGCGTAAAGCAAACATCAAGCCTGATGCTGAGATACGCCGAGTATACCGTAAGGCTAAGCCTGTCGACATGGAAAAATATGAAGAAGCTAAAAGTCGTGAACATGCAACAATGATTCGTTCACGCCAGATTGCTGCGGACTTAGGGCTTCAAATGAAAATCGGTGACGTAGAGTATCAAGGTGACGGAAATAAAGCTATTTTCTACTACATTGCTGATGAGCGTGTCGACTTCCGCCAGCTAATCAAAGTCTTGGCAGAAGCTTTTCGTGTGCGTATCGAGATGAAACAGATTGGCGCACGTCAGGAAGCCGGACGCATCGGGGGTATTGGCCCATGCGGACGTGAATTATGCTGTGCTACATGGATGACAAACTTTATCTCTGTATCTACAGGAGCAGCACGTTATCAGGATATATCACTTAATCCTCAAAAACTGGCAGGACAGTGCGCAAAACTGAAATGTTGCCTCAACTACGAAGTAGATGCCTATGTAGAATGCCAGAAACGACTTCCGAGTAAAGAAATCACACTCGAAACACTGGATGCTACATATTATTACTTCAAAGCAGATATTTTAAAAGGAGAAATCATTTATTCTACCGATAAGAGTTTCCTTGCCAATGAAGTAACGCTTACAGCACGCCGTGCTTTTGAGGTTATCAATATGAACCGTAGAGGTGAGAAACCTGAAAAGCTTAATGACAACGGAATGCATGAACCTGCACGTCCGAAAGACTTGCTGGAACAAGAAAGCGTAACCCGCTTCGATAAAAGCCGGAACAGCAAGAACCGTAAAAAGAAGAAAAACGGAGAAAACCGTCAACAACCGGTTCAGGAAAATAATTCTCAGAAGGCTTTACCCAACAATGCTGCCGGTCAGGAAAAAGGAGAAAATACAGCTAAAATAGCAGTTAATGCTACAACAGCTAATAATGTTCCGTCCAATTCAGGCAAAGATAACAGACGAAAAGAAGAACGTCAAGGAGAAAAACGCAGAGAAAAAGGAAATCGTCCGCCTAAACAACAAGGAGCAGCTCCAAATCCTTCCGATAAACAAGCTAACCAACCAGAAGCTCGTGCTCAGCAACCGCAACCGGAAGGAAACAAGCAAGCCAACAATCGCCCACGCCGACAGGGACGAAAGAATAACAATGAGATAGTATGACCACACGAAAAACTTCATCATATATTCGCATCGCAGGGGGAATAATCTGTTTACTATTCTCCCTTGCGGCATGCGATAACCAAACCATTTACCATACTTATCAAAACCTGAGTATTGAGGGCTGGAAAAAGACAGATACCCTGAAATACCAGTTACCTGCTCAATTGGCAGGAAAACAATACGACTTAGAAGTAGGACTACGACATACAGAAAACTATCCTTATCAAGATATATGGATGGAAATATTATATCCGCTTAGTCCAGACAGACATCCCGATACTCTCCATATCACACTGGCAGACAAACAAGGCAACTGGAAAGGAAATGGAACTTCCAGCAATTTATACCAGTATACCTCCCCTCACCACCCTGTCACTTTTTCTCCATCCGACAGTATGGTTCAGATAGTACACATCATGCGAGATGAGCCTTTAAAAGGTATCAGTGATGTAGGCATACGCTTATTACCGTTCACGAGCAGCATCAATACGCAGAAAGACAAATAATAAAATTGTAAAGCCCCAAAGCGAAGATCCTCCGTAACTAAAGAAAGGAAGTGGTATACCAATGACTGGAGTTAACCCTAACACCATGCCTACATTAACAAACAGGTGAAAAAAGAAAATACTTAACACACTATATCCATATACTCTTCCAAAACGGGTACTCTGACGTTCAGCCAAATAAATCAAACGCCATATTAATGAAGCAAACAAAAGAATAACGAAAGTAGAACCCACAAATCCTTTTTCTTCTCCTACCGTACAAAAAATAAAATCAGTATCCTGTTCAGGGACATACTTCAGTTTTGTCTGAGTACCGTTCAGAAAGCCTTTACCGAGAAAACCTCCAGATCCAATGGCGATTTTACTTTGATTTACATTATATCCAGCTCCCGTCGGATCGTCTTCCATACCCAATAATACCTTTATACGAATCTGTTGGTGAGGTTCCAATACTTCATTGAACACATAATCGGCAGAAAAAAGGAAACCTACCGAACCAATGGTAAAAACCAATATATACAAATAATTACGAATACGTTCATGCAGGAATAAATAGACCAGATAAATACATAAGGCTGCACAAACTCCTCCCTGCAAATAAACGACATCAAACGGAATGACATAAAGCGAAAAAAGCCATCCCAATAACATCGATCCCAATCCAAATGAAAGTATATAGACTACAGCTCGATCGCTATTCTTACAATATGCTTTGACCAATAAGGCAGAAAACAATATAATTAACCCCAATACGGCAAATTCTCCCAATGAAGTGAGTCCATCTGCCATCAGTTCATTGCTGAAACGAATACCGACAATAAAATAAATAATGGCACATACACCCGCAAACAAGATGGAACCTGTCATACCTTCTCTATAGAGAACAAGAAAAAATGATAAGTAAACCAATGCCGAACCCGTTTCTTTCTGACAGACTATCAGCACCATAGGGATAAGAATTATAGCAAGACATACCAGCATGTTTCTACCCCGCTCGATAGAAAAGGTATACTCGCCCATATATTTTGCCAAAGCTAAAGCTGTTGCAAACTTCGCAAACTCTGCGGGCTGTAAACTCACAGGTCCCAATACAATCCACGAACGTGATCCTTTTATCTCATGTGGATTAAATATCGTTCCAAAAAGCAACAACAACAAAATACCGTATATCAGATAAGCATAAGTATCATACAAACGTTCTTCAAGCATCAACAAAACAAAACCTAAAGTCAAGGAACATCCAATCCACATCAACTGCTTTCCGGCACGTGTAGTAAAGTTCAGAAAATCAGGATCACCATAATCATAACTGGCTCCGCACACACTGAACCATCCACATACGATCAGCACCATGTAAAGAGCTATCGTCCACCAGTCAACTGTTTTCCATAAACTATCTTTCCTGTAAGCCATAATCAATTCTTCGGTTTTGAATATCGGTTGCCAACGCCTCGTCTTCCGCAGTCAGCTTACCAGTCAAATACTTTTCTATCATCAATTTTCCGATAGGAACCCCATATGTGGCTCCCCATCCTCCATTCTCTACATAAACAGCAATCGCTATCTTCGGATTATTCATCGGAGCAAATCCCATAAATGCAGAATGGTCCTTTCCATGATTTTGCGCTGTACCCGTTTTTCCGCAGATTTCCAGTTCTGGAATATTTGCCGTACGGCATGTACCTCCAAGCACAGCCGAACGCATGCCTTGTACAACTTCTTCATAATGCCCTTTATCTACTTTCGTATACCGGCGAGTTGTATAAATCGAATCAATCGACTCTCCTTCTATTTCCTTTACGACATGAGGAGTTACAAAATATCCCCGATTGGCTATAGTAGCACCCAAGTTGGCAATCTGTAATGGAGTAGCAGTAACTTCTCCCTGTCCGATTGAAATACTAATAATAGTCAAACCATTCCATGAACGGCGATATGCCTTATCATAATACTGTGCATTAGGAATCATTCCACGTTTTTCTCCCGGCAAGTCAATTCCCAACTGATAGCCAAATCCCATTGAAACCATGTAATCACGCCAGGTATTCATCGCCTTCTGCACAGAACCATATTTCTGTCGTGCACCAATCATATAATACAATCCCCAGCAAAAATAACCATTACAAGAAGTTGCAATGGCAGGAATCAAAGACAGAGGCGAAGGATGAGCATGGCATCCCACATGAAGTCCACGGTAAGAGAATCCTCCAGAGCATGGATACATGGTTCCTGTATTAATAATTCCTTCCTGAAGAAAAGTCAAGGCCTGAGTAGTTTTAAAAGTAGATCCCGGAGGGTAAGCTCCCATTATAGCACGGTTCAGCAAGGGTTTCCAAGGGTCCTTTGACATAGCTAAATGATTCTTTCCTCTGTCACGTCCAATCATCAGACTGGGATCATAAGTTGGCGATGAAACAAGGCATAGTACCTCACCCGTAGAAGGCTCAATAGCAACAATACTTCCAATTTTCCCTTCCAGCAGCCTTTCACCCAACATCTGAAGCTCAATATCCAGACTTAATGTCAAGTTCTTGCCCGGAACAGGAGCTTTATCAAATTTACCTTCCATATAATTGCCCTGAATACGGCCATGCGCATCACGAAGCAGTACTTCAACTCCCTTTTCTCCTCGAAGTTGTTTCTCATAAGAGCGTTCCACTCCCAGCTTTCCAATAAAATCACCGGGCAGATAATATTCATCGTCCTCCATTTCCTGTTTGGAAACTTCCCCTATATCTCCTAATATATGTGCCCCCGAATTGTAATTATACTGACGAATAGTACGTCTTTGAATATAAAAACCGGGAAATTTAAAAAGCTTCTCTTGAAAAACCCCACAGTCTTCAGCTGAAAGTTGGGTAAGAAAGACTTGATTGGTATAAGGCGAATAACCAGGATTTAAACGACGATCTTTCAGATCGCGAAACTTACGCCGTAAAAATTCAGGGGTAATCCTCAGCGTACGACACAAGTCCAGCGTATCCAGTGAAGTAATTTCCTTCATTACCACCGTAATATCATAAGCAGGCTGATTATAAACCAACAGCTTACCCGTACGGTCGTATATTACTCCACGACTCGGATATTGGATTTTTTTCAGAAAGGCATTACTGTCTGCATTCTTTCTATAATCGTCACTCAATATTTGTAAGGCAAACAAGCGAATGATAAAAAGAACAACTACCGTCAGCACGACGCCACCTATTACATATCTTCTTTTTGCCAGCTTATAATTTCTATCCACTACTTCTTCCTCCTTATAGTGTCTATACAAATAATACCGACAATCGTCATCAATGTATCTGTCAGAATTTTCCACATCAGCTCACTCATGCGGAAAAAGGTAAAAGCATCGATAACCTGCAAAGTCACAATAAATACCACCGTTTCACTCAGAACATACCTGAAAAACGGATAGAATCCCATTGAGCGAATGCCGGGAACATAATCGTCAGTCACATCACGAAGCATCTGCATACGCAGTAACGGACGACGGGTAAAAGCCATCATTGTAGCCGCTGCCGCATTCATGCCGGGAGTATTACTAAATATATCAATGCAAAGTCCAATAAAGAATGCCTGCAACAACAACGATTTACGCGGAGTTTCAGCATTCAATATCAATATATAATAGATATAAAGCATAGGAGTTGCATAGCCTAAGATATGCACATGGTTCAGTACCAGTACCTGAAGCAGTACCAGAAACACAAACCAGCCCAGTCTATGTAAGAACAATACCATATCCTTTATTTTATATTATCTTCGAGTACAGCCTGTTCTGACTGTCCACGAGCACTAATCACATTTACATCGTTCAGACGAGCAAAATCGGTAAACAGTTTTACTTTCAACACATACGACAACCCGTCATGACTATCCATTATATCATCTACCATTCCCACAGGAATACCTTCCGGAAATACAGCACTATGCCCGCTAGTCACAACTGTATCGCCTAACGAGAACTCAGAATGTCGCGGAATATCCCTAAGCCAGGCATAAAGTGAAGACCCTCCACTCCATTTTAAAGAACCGAAATAATCTGTCCGACGTATTTTACAACTGATACTGCTTTTCGAATTCAAGACTGGTAAAACAATGGCATAATGAGCCGAAGTCTGATATACAATGCCAACAATTCCATTTCCGCTCACTACCCCCATTTCAGCACAAATACTATCAGCAGAACCCTTATTGATTGTTATGTAATTATCAACGTGTGTCAGACTGTTATTCACCACCTGAGCCGGATAGATAGAATAATCAGCCAGCACATCTTTATAATTCTTTTCTACTTCGGTAGTATCGCGTGTATAAGCTTTAAGTGCTTTACTCAAAGACTCAACTTGCAATTCCAGTTCTACATTACGGCGTACCAAATCACGGTTTACCGTATGCAACCCGAAATAAGAAGTAATCTCGCTGGCTACTTCATAAATGTTTCCGGCAATACGATTGGCTGAAGTAAAAAAGACACTCCCCTGATAGCTGTTGAAACGAAACAGCAAAATGAAGCTCACTACCTCTAAGAAGACAAAGAGCAGCCAATAATCATATTTCAATAAAAAGTTTAGCAGATTTCGCATACCTACAACCTATCAGAGAAGAGAAATATCAAGATTAACGCGGAGCCATAATCTTTCAAGGCCCCGCAACTTCCATAAATAATGCTTCAATGGAAGTTTTATCTCATCAAGAATGAAAAACGATCGACGTTCTTCAGTGCAATACCTGTACCTTTAGCTACACTCAGCAAGGGGTCTTCGGCTATATGGAACGGAATATTGATCTTGTCAGTCAAACGTTTATCGAGTCCACGCAACAATGCGCCACCACCAGCCAGATAAATACCGTTGCTCACGATATCAGCATACAATTCTGGAGGAGTATTTTCCAATGCGCTCAGAATTGCAGTCTCTATCTTAGCAATGCTCTTTTCCAGACAATGAGCAATTTCCTGGTAACAAACCGGAACTTCCATCGGCAATGCAGTAATTCGGTTAGGTCCACGCACGATATAGTCTTCCGGAGCATCCTCTCCCAAATCTGTCAAGGCAGCTCCCACATGAATCTTGATACGTTCTGCCATACGTTCACTCACCTTCACATTATGCTGACGGCTCATATATTCCTGAATATCGGCTGTCAAATCATCTCCGGCAATACGGATAGAATTGTTCGACACAATACCTCCCAATGAAATAACCGCAATTTCGGTAGAACCACCACCTATATCTACAATCATATTACCTTCCGGAGCTTCTACATCCAGTCCGATACCGATAGCAGCTGCCATTGGCTCAAAAATCAGATATACATCACGTCCGCCCGCATGTTCAGCACTATCGCGTACTGCTCTCAGCTCTACTTCAGTAGAACCAGAAGGAACACCAATCACCATACGAAGTGAAGGAGTAAACAAACGGCGCCCCGTATTCACTTTCTTTATCAAACCACGCATCATCTGCTCGCACGCATTAAAGTCGGCAATCACACCATCACGAAGCGGGCGCACAGTACGGATGTTTGGGTTTTCCTTTTCATACATCAGTTTTGCACGTTCACCGACAGCAATCATTTTGTCAGTGCGACGGTCGAGTGCTACCACTGATGGCTCATCCACTACAATCTTGTCATTGCTCAATATAATGGTATTGGCAGTTCCAAGATCCATTGCTATTTCTTGTGTAAAAGAAAATAATCCCATAATCTTTCTTCTCTGTAATAAAAGGATCTTATTAAATTAATATGGAAAATATAAATATATAATGAAGAATAAAGACTTATACAGCCTCGCCTCATGCAATTCCCCACGGAAAAGCCTTTATTCCTCATTATTTATATTCCTTATGTAAATATTAATGCTTGAAATGACGCACTCCAGTAATGACCATAGCTACACCATGTTCATTGCAATACTGGAAAGTGAGTTCATCTTTCACTGAGCCACCCGGCTGGATGACAGCTTTAATACCTTCCTTATCTGCAAGTTCTACACAGTCGGGGAAGGGGAAGAAAGCATCACTAGCCATAACAGCACCATTCAGGTCGAATCCGAAAGACTTAGCTTTTTCGATAGCCTGCTTCAATGCATCAACGCGTGAAGTCTGACCAACTCCACTAGCTACAAGCTGTTTTCCTTTAGCCAGTACAATTGCATTGCTCTTGCTTTGTTTTACAATCTTGTTAGCAAAAAGCATATCGTCTATTTCAGCATCCGAAGGAGCTTTTTCAGAAACCTGTTTCAAATCGTCACGAGTTTCAGTCTTCAAATCACGATCCTGAACCAATACACCGTTCAACAAAGAACGGAACTGTTTTTTCGGAGTTTCAGCTTCTTTGCGAACCAGAATGATGCGATTCTTCTTTTGAGTAAGAATCTGTAAAGCATCTACATCGTAATCAGGAGCAATAATAACTTCGAAGAACAAACCATTGATTTCTTCGGCTGTAGCACGGTCTACTACAGTATTTGTTACAAGCACACCACCGAAAGCAGAAACAGGATCTCCTGCCAATGCAGCACGCCAGGCATCTACCAATACAGGACGAGAAGCCAGACCACAAGCATTATTGTGCTTCAGGATAGCAAATGTTGTTTCTCCCTTGAACTCATCAATCAAATCAACTGCTGCATTGATGTCAAGCAGATTGTTGTATGAAATTTCTTTTCCATGAATCTGATCGAACATCTTGTTCAAATCGCCGAAGAAAACACCTTTCTGATGAGGATTTTCACCATAGCGCAATACTTTCGGTTCTTCAGCAGCACAACGGAATGCAGAATCTTCACCTCCATCGAACCATCCGAAGATAGCTGAATCATAATGAGAAGAAACGGCAAATGCTTCTTTAGCAAACCAGCGACGTTCTTCACGAGTAGTAACCGCACCGTTTTCTGTAATGATATCAAGGAACGGCTTATACTGAGCTTTACTTGCTACGATAACTACATCATTGAAATTTTTCGCTGCTGCACGAATCAATGAGATACCACCTATGTCAATCTTTTCGATAATAGACTGAGCATCGGCTCCTGAAGCAACTGTATCTTCAAACGGATAAAGATCGACAATCACCAGATCTATTTCAGGTATTTCATACTGAGTAACCTGCTGACGGTCTTCTTCCAGTTCACGACGGCATAAAATACCACCAAACACTTTCGGATGAAGTGTCTTTACGCGACCACCTAGAATAGAAGGATATCCAGTCAGATCTTCCACTGCATGACAGGGATAACCTAAACTTTCAATAAAATGACGTGTACCGCCGGTAGACAAAAATTCTACACCTTCTTCCGCCAAACGACGAATGATTGCATCTAAACCATCCTTATGGTATACCGATACCAAGGCAGTTTTTATTCTCTTTGACTCTGACATTGCTATAATATTTTAGTAATTACTATAATAATTCTATGTTTAGGGCACAAAGTTACGAATTTCCAGTAGATAAACATGCGAAGAAATTCTAAAAAATCCCTTTTTCATTTTGTAACACGATTGTAACATTTATGACATTTCAATATAATACCCCCTGCATATCTTTGCGACACTGAAAAATTCATTTTATAGTAGTATATGGAAACTCTTTACTTGGGAATTGTATTTTTCCTTTTTATGCTGGCAATATTCGACCTTCTGGTAGGTGTCAGCAATGATGCAGTTAACTTCATGAACTCCGCCGTAGGTGCAAAGGTTGCCCGGTACAGGACAATTATCATTGTAGCGGCAGTCGGCGTTTTTGCCGGAGCTATTTTGAGTAACGGCATGATGGACATCGCCCGGCACGGCATTTTCCAACCCGCCAATTTCAGTTTCTATGAAATTATGTGTATCCTGCTTGCCGTCATGGTAACGGATGTTGTGCTGCTGGACGTATTTAACACGCTGGGGTTACCTACCTCAACCACCGTTTCAATGGTATTCGAATTATTGGGAGGTACATTTATTCTGGCTATTCTGAAAATTATCGGCGATGAAACCGGTCTTCTTTCATTGGGAGATATGATGAACACCGAAAAAGCATTGTCCGTTATCATGGGTATCTTCCTCTCTGTCGCTATCGCATTTATTGCCGGAACTCTTGTTCAGTATATATCCCGAATCATTTTCAGTTTCAACTATAAAAAACATCTTTCCTGGACAATTGGTATATTCGGAGGAATTTCAGTCACATCACTTTCATATTTCGTTCTGATCAAAGGCTTGAAAAGTGCACCGTTTATGAGTGCTGAATCACTTGCCTGGATAGATCAAAACACGACATTACTTGTAGCCGGATGCTTTGTATTCTTTACATTGCTGATGCAGATTCTTCACTGGTGTAAGGTAAACGTATTCCGCATCATCGTATTACTCGGTACTTTCGCACTGGCCCTGGCTTTTGCTGGAAACGACCTTGTAAACTTTATCGGTGTACCTCTTGCCGGATTCTCAGCTTATACCGACTACGTTGCCAATTCGAACGGTGCAGGTATACACGACTTCATGATGAGTTCTCTTATGTCATCTGCCAAGACTCCGGCCATCTTCCTGCTTGCTTCGGGTATCATCATGGTATATGCACTTGCTACCTCTAAGAAAGCTAAAAACGTAATCAAGACATCTGTCGACCTGGCACGTCAGGAAGAGGGTGACGAAATGTTCGGCTCATCTGCTCTGGCACGTACCATCGTACGCCGCGCTACAACGATTAATGAATTCATGGTAAAAGTAATTCCGGTAGGAATGCGCCGCTGGATAGACAGCCGTTTCAACAAGGATGAAGTTATCCTGGAAAATGGAGCAGCATTCGATATGGTTCGTGCAGCAGTCAATCTGGTACTTTCTGGTTTGTTGATCATTATCGGTACAACAATGAAGTTGCCGCTTTCTACTACATACGTTACCTTTATCGTAGCTATGGGTTCTTCACTTGCCGACCGTGCTTGGGGACGTGAAAGCGCTGTATACCGTATCACTGGAATGCTGTCAGTTATCGGCGGATGGTTCATTACAGCTTTCGTAGCCTTTACTATCTGTGCACTGGTTACTGCCATCATGTTCTACACTAGCTTTGTTGGAATGTTTATCTTCATCTGTGTTGCAGTATTCTTGCTGGTTCGCAGTAACATTAAATACAGCAAGAAAGAAAAGGCAGAACAGCAGGACGATACGTTCAAACGTATGATGGCAAGCAAAGACAAAGCAGAAGTCTTGTCACTGCTCCGTCTGCACGTGAAAGAAACATTGACCGACTACATCAACTATACCGAACAGGCTTATATGCAAGTAACCGACGGATTCATCAACGAAGACTTGAAACAGTTGAAGAAAGTAATGAGTTCAACTGACGATCAAAAGAAAATGTTGAAAAAACGTCGTCGTAAAGAAATTCTCGGTTTACGTCGTATACCTATTCCTATTGCTATCGAAAAGAATACATGGTTCCACCTGGGAAGTAACAGCTGCGAACAGATGTTATACTGCTTGAAGCGTATTTGTGAACCTTGTAAGGAACACGTAGACAACAACTTCAACCCGATATCAAAAGATTGCATCGCAGAATTCTTACCAATACGTGAAGAACTCTGTCAGCTGATGGATCGTACTCAAACAGTCATCGAAAACAACAACTATGCCGAAGCCGATGATATTTTGGTAAAAGGTGATGCTTTGAAGAATAAGATATCAGCATTGCGCAAACAGCAGATGAACCGCATGCAGGAAGCAGACAGCACAAGCCTGAAAGCTTCGATGGTATATCTGAACATTCTTCAGGAATCACAAGAGTTGGTAAGTATCTGGCGACACCTGCTTCGTGCCAGCCGTTTCTTCCAGGGAGATTATGTTCCTCAGGAAGCACAGATGCTTAGTTTAACAGAATAAGATCCTGATTATAAGAATGCTAGAAGTCTCAAAATAAATCGTACAAAAGCTTCTGTATTTTGTACAAAAAATAAAAAAACATCAGCATGTTTTCCCCAAAATATGCTGATGTTTTTTTTATTCTTCCCGATAAATTGAAAAGACAGCCATATCGGGTAGCTACAAAAACAAAAACAATATCCTGAAATGATACGGCTTTTTTGTAACTTTGCAGACAAAACACACACTGTATGAAGAAAACAATCATTTTATTCACCCTGATTCTCTGTTGCATGGCTGCATGCACCGGAAGTCAAAAAAAAGAAAAATCTATGATGACTGGAAACGAAACACTTGTATGTCTGGAAACCACGATGGGAAATATTATTGTAAAGTTGTATGACGAAACGCCTAAGCACCGTGACAATTTCATAAAACTGGTAAAAGAAGGGGTATACGACAGTACACTTTTCCACCGCGTTATCAAAAACTTTATGATTCAGGCAGGCGATCCGCAAAGCAAGACTGCTACCGACACCACAACAACTTTAGGAACCGGTGATGTAGGCTATACTATTCCTGCAGAAATCAATCCGAAATTTTTCCACAAAAGAGGTGTACTTGCTGCTGCACGTCAGGGCGATGAAGTCAATCCAAACAGAGAATCATCAGGCTGCCAGTTTTATATTGTAACCGGAAGAAAATTCTCTGAAGCACAGATGATCAATATGGAGAACCAGCTGAACGAAGCCAGACTAGACACCGTATTTCAGGCTTTGGCACGCAAGCACATGAAAGAAATCTATAAGATGCGTAAAGCAAACGATATGGAAGGCCTGATGGCACTGCAAGATACACTGGAAGCACAAGCACGTGCTGAGGTTAAGAAAGAACCTGCTCTGAAATTTACCCGTGAACAGATTCAGGCATATACTACAGTAGGCGGAGCTCCACATCTTGACGGCAGCTATACCATATTTGGAGAGGTAGTAGACGGAATGGATGTTGTAGCACGTATCGAAGCTGTAAAAACTAACCGTACGGACCGTCCGGAAAAGGATGTACGTATACTGAAGGCTTCTGTAATAGAGAAATCGGATAAAGAATGATACAAGTAAACCATCATACATTGCCCAACGGGCTGCGTATCGTACACAATGAGGACAACTCAACCCAAATGGTTGCCCTCAATTTGCTGTACGATGTAGGAGCACGCGACGAAGATCCGGAGCATACCGGTTTTGCTCACCTGTTTGAGCATCTGATGTTCGGCGGTTCAGTGAATATTCCCGATTACGATGCACCGGTACAAAATGCCGGTGGGGAAAACAATGCATGGACCAACAATGACATTACTAATTATTACATTACCCTTCCCTATCAGAACGTAGAAACAGGATTCTGGCTGGAAAGCGACCGTATGCTGAGCCTCGACTTCAGCCCGCAAAGCCTGGAAGTACAGCGACAGGTAGTAATTGAAGAGTTCAAGCAACGGAATCTGAACCAGCCTTATGGCGACGCATCACATTTGCTACGTGAAATGGCTTACCAGGATCACCCATACCGCTGGCCGACCATCGGTAAGGAAATCAGCCATATAGCCAATGCTACACTAGATGAAGTTAAGAACTTTTTCTATCGTTTCTATGCTCCTAACAATGCGATTCTGGCAGTTACAGGTCATATTTCATTTGAAGAAACTGTCCGCCTCGCTGAGAAATGGTTCGGTCCGATACCTTCACGCAATATACCCAAACGTGAACTGCCGGCAGAAAAGCCTCAGACAGCGATACGCCGACGCAGCGTAGAACGAAAAGTTCCGGTAGATGCTTTATATATGGCCTTTCATATGTGTAACCGGTTCCATGCCGAATATCACGTATTCGACATCATAACCGACTTGCTTTCAAACGGACGTTCATCGCGATTCATACAGACATTGGTACAAGAGAAAAAACTCTTTACCTCCATCGACGCCTATATTTCTGGAAGCCTCGACGAGGGTTTGCTGCATATTACAGGAAAACCAGCTTCGGGCATCACTCTGGAGCAGGCAGAAGAGGCTGTATGGCAGGAGCTCGACAAACTGAAAACGATTCCGGTAGCCGAAGAAGAACTGGAAAAGGTAAAGAACCGCTACGAAAGTGAACAGATTTTCAACAACATCAATTACCTGAATGTAGCAACCAACCTTGCATTCTTTGAATTGCTTGGACACGCGGAAGATATAAATCTGGAAGTAGGAAAATACCGTTCGGTAACGGTCGAACAGATACAAGATACGGCATGCCGTACTTTTGTACCCGAGAATTGTAACATTCTATATTATAAAGCTATCAAATGAGTCAGTCACATTACCGCGCATTATTATCGTTAGGCCTTCCTATTGTCATCGGACAGATAGGAGTTATCGTATTGGGATTTGCTGATACGCTGATGATCGGACATCACAGTACGACAGAACTGGCTGCTGCCAGCTTCGTCAATAACATGTTCAATCTTGCCATTATCTTCAGTACAGGATTTGCCTATGGACTGACGCCCGTTGTGGGCAGTCTGTTCGGACAGCACAAAGTAAGCGAGGTAGGAAGAACGCTTAAAAACAGCCTTGCAGCCAATACTGTACTGGCAGCGATCGTATGCCTGGTAATGACTATACTTTATCTGAACCTTGACCGTATGGGGCAGCCTGATGAGCTGATACCGCATATGCGTCCTTACTTTATGGTATTGCTGGTTTCTCTGCCATTCGTATTATGGTTCAACGGATTCAAACAGTTCTCCGATGGAATTACCGATACCAAAGTATCCATGTGGATATTATTAAGTGGTAACATTCTGAATATTATCGGCAACTATATCCTTATTTACGGTAAGCTTGGTATGCCCGAACTAGGCCTTCTAGGTGCAGGTATATCTACAATGGTATCACGTATTCTTATGGTCATAGCTTATCTGGTTCTGTTTTTCGGTACCCGTCGTTACCAGAGTTTCAGAGAAGGTTTCCGACTGGGAAAAATCAACACAGCAGATTTCAGTTTGCTGAACAGACTAGGATGGCCCATTGCAGCACAAATGGGAATGGAAACAGCTTCCTTCAGCCTGAGTGCGATCATGGTTGGTTGGCTGGGAAGTGCAGAGCTTGCCAGCTATCAGATTATGATTGCTGTTTCACAAATATGCTTCATGATGTATTATGGCATGGGAGCTGCTGTATCTGTACGTATCAGTAACTTTCTAGGACAGAGGGATATAGTCAATGTAAGACGTACAGCAAACATTGGTTTTCACATCATTCTGATTATGATAGTCTGTACATCCATACCTATTTACCTGCTGCGTAACCACTTGGGCGGATGGTTTACGGATGACGCAACTGTTGCTGTCATGGTAGCTCAGGTTATTATTCCGTTCCTTCTTTACCAGTTTGGCGACGGACTGCAAATCAATTTTGCCAATTCCTTGAGAGGCATTGCCGATGTACGCCTGATGATGTTGTTCTCATTTATTGCTTATTTCATTATATCACTTCCTTTGGGATACTTGTTCGGCTTTGTTTTCGACTGGGGAATCACCGGTATATGGATGGCTTTCCCGTTCGGCTTGACCAGCGCCGGAATTATGTATTATCTCAGATTCAGATATAAAACGGGAAAAGGAGTCTGACTATGTTTTCTACTTCAACGAAAATTGCCTTCGGATATATTTTACTCATTTGCTTGCTTTTCGGAGCTATCGGATACATTCACCAGCAAATGACATTGCTCACTACGCCTACGGGACTGGAAGAAACGATCAGTAACCGGAGGAAAACAACGCACCAGATTGTAACCCAACTATACGAAGCAGAAATTATCGGACAGACATTACGTATCGGACGACTTAATGAATATCCTAAATACAAAAGGGCGATGAAAGAAGCCAGCGCCCTTATAGACTCTCTTCAGCAACTTCTGACTGATACATTGCAACAGATGCGTCTGGATACAGTACGTTCATTGCTGCGGAATAAAGAGCAAAACATGGTACTGGTGCTCGAAGCCATGAAGCAAAGCCCCACAGACGAATTGTACCGGCAGCAGCTGGATAGTCTGATTATGCAGCAAGACTCCATATTGAGCAGTACACACGTACGCCGACGCGCGGTTACCCACCGTAACTCATATACTATTCATCATAAGCCCAAAAAGTTTTTCCGCAGACTTGCCGATGTATTTTCTCCCGGTAAGCCCGACTCAACCCAAGTGGACAATATCATCCAGGAAGAATATACAGATACAATAGACGAAGCTTACAATCCGGTTGATACCATTGCTACTATGCTGACTTCTATACAGCACAAGGTTTTCCAGACAAGACAAGAAAGTATGCGGACGCTTGACGCACGCATCAACCAGCTGCGTATTGCAGGAGGAAGGGTGAGCCAGCGTGTAAATCAGCTGCTGGATAATATAGAGGATGATGAACAAAAGGCAATGGAAGTCCGCATAGCGCACGAACAAGACATCCGCCAGCAGGCTGCATGGACAATGGCAACGATTGCTATTCTGGCTGTATTGCTTGTGCTTATTTTCTTTACCATTATCTGGCGAGATATAACACGAAGTAACCATTACCGTAAAGAACTGGAAAAAGCTAAACTATATGCTGAAAATCTACTTGTGGCACGAGAGAAACTGATGCTTACCATCACGCACGACATCAAAGCTCCTGCCGGATCCATTATCGGATATATAGATTTGTTAATCAGACTGGTACAGGACCGTCGTCAGCAGTTTTACTTACATAATATGAAAAGTTCGGCAAATCATCTGCTGGACCTGATTACTTCACTTCTTGACTACCACCGACTGGAAGCAGGAAAAATGGATATTCACCCCGTAACGTTCAATCCACATGAACTGTTCGAAAGTATCTATACCAGCTTCTTGCCCGGAGCAGAAAAGAAACAACTAACCCTCAACTTCGAAGAGAACATACCACGTACGCTTAATCTTGAAGGTGATCCTTTCCGCATACGCCAGATTGCAGAAAACCTGATATCGAATGCACTGAAATTTACTTCACAAGGAAGTATCACAATTCAAGTAGATTATGAGCAAAACCGGTTTACTTTCCGCGTAGAAGATACCGGTTGCGGTATGAGTATTCAAGAGCAGCAACGTGTATTCCAAGCTTTTACTCGTTTACAAAGTGCGCAGGGACAAGAAGGATTCGGACTTGGTCTGTCTATTACAAAGAAACTGGTTGAACTACTTAACGGCGAAATAACCATAGAAAGTGCTCCCGGAAAAGGAAGTATGTTTCAGGTTGTACTATTCTTACCCAAAGTAACGAAAGCACCAATAACTCAAGTCGAAACACTGTCGGACGACAAAAAGCAATGGCGTATTCTGTTAATAGATGACGACCGTATCCAGCTCAATCTGACAGAAGTCATGATTTATGACCTGTTCAATCATGCCCAACATAACATTCCTCCTGTCATAAAATGCTGTACACAGCCGGAGGAACTCTTCAAGCTGATAGCTTCAGAAACATTTGATATTGTTTTTACTGATATACAAATGCCTGCAATGAACGGCTTTGAGCTACTCCAGAAACTGAGAAGCCTCGATGTTCCACAGGCTAAAAACATTCCCGTCATAGCCATCACCGCCCGAAGCGATATGGATGAAACTGATTTTTGCACACAGGGCTTTGCCGGATGTCTGCATAAACCTTTCAATCAGACTGAGCTGTTGAAAATTTTCAAAACTCACATACAAGAAGACTGGAAAGGAAATACAGTACAAACAGACAGTAAACCGTCTGATACAGAATGTACATATAATTTTTCACCCCTCACAGCTTTTTCGGGTGATGACCCTGCCGCTGCACATGAGATTCTGGAAACTTTCATCGGAGAAAGTACGAAGAATTATGAACGTATGAAACAGGCTCTAAGCAATAAGGACATGGCAGATTTGTGTAACGTAGCCCACAAAATGCTTCCTACTTTCACCATGATTGAAGCTAGAAAAGCTATACCGGCCTTACAATGGCTGGAGTTTCATCGGGGAAACACAGATCTAAGTGATGAAGCCAGACAACATGCAGACGAAGCATTAAGTTGCATAGCTGACGTAATTAAGGAAGCCAAGAAGGTTTTAAACGACGGGAAGGACAACTAAAATAGTAAAAAAACTTCCAAAAGAAAACTTAAAAAACAATCTGAGGTACTCTGTTTACTGGAAAATTTAAATATGGTCTGAGTACTATACTGAAAAAATATTATCTTTGTATCAGATTACAGCCTTGGAATACCAGAAAAATGAATTAAAGAATGAAGTAAAACTCCGAAAAAGGAGCAGAATATTTGCGAAAAAACAAAGTGTTTCTGTAAAAGAGGCCACTGTTTCTCCACGTATTACCACAAACTAAATCCATTAGGACAACAAGGCTTTTTTTATTTGTAACATACCGGATAAAAAGAAATATATGACTCCGTCTATTCTCATAATCGAAGATGATTTAACTTTTGCTACCATGCTGAAAACGTGGTTGGGGAAAAAAGGTTTCGAAGTTGATACGGCAGGTAGTAGTTCACGTGCCAAGAAACAACTCTCAGCACGTTCTTACGACCTCATATTGTCTGACTTACGGCTTCCTGACCAAGACGGAATACATTTGCTGGTATGGCTTCGCAGCCAGTCGTGCACTACTCCTTTTATTATTATGACGAGTTATGCCGAAATACAGACTGCCGTACAGGCCATAAAACAAGGAGCAAGCGACTATATAGCGAAACCAGTTCAGCCTGACGAATTGCTGAAAAAGATAAAAGAAGCTATCCAAAAATCTGAAGTTCCTGCTACGCCTAATGAAGCGCATATTGAAAAAAATACTCCGCAAAGTTTTCTGGAAGGTGAAAGTGAAGCAGCTCACCAATTATTCAGTTATGTCCGTCTGGTTGCCCCTACTCAAATGTCTGTTCTCATAAATGGAGCAAGTGGTACGGGAAAAGAATATGTAGCACACCGAATCCATGAACTAAGTAAACGAAATGGAAAGCCTTTCATAGCAATAGACTGTGGATCGATACCCAAGGACTTGGCTGCATCTGAGTTTTTCGGACATATAAAAGGTTCATTTACCGGAGCGCTAAATGATAAAGTAGGTGCATTTGAAGAAGCCAACGGAGGTACTTTATTTCTCGATGAAATAGGAAACCTGAGTTACGAGGTACAGGTTCAGCTGCTGCGTGCTTTACAGGAACGCCGTATTCGCAGAATAGGTTCGACCAAGGAAATAGAGGTGGATGTACGACTTGTAAGTGCCACCAACGAAAACCTGAAGGAAGCTATAGCTAAAGGTACATTCCGCGAAGATTTATATCATCGTATTAATGAATTTACCCTACGAATGCCCGACCTGAAAGAGCGTCCCGAAGATATTCTGCTCTTTGCTAATTTCTTTCTGGACCAGGCAAACCGAGAACTGGAACGTACGTTGATCGGTTTTGACGCTGCTGCAAGTGAAGCACTTCAACGCTATTCGTGGCCAGGCAACTTGCGTCAACTAAAAAATATTGTCAAACGTGCTACGTTGCTGGCACGAGGAGAATTTATTACTGTACACGATTTAGGAGAAGAGATTCTCGCACAGCCCGTAAGTCCTGCTACATCATCATTTGCTTTACACGATGAAGAAGCAGAAAAGAAACGGATAATGAATGCTTTGCAACAAACGGGAAATAATAAAACCAAAGCAGCACTGTTGCTGGGGATAGACCGTAAAACATTATACAATAAAATGAAACTGTATAATATCGGGTAATATTTCTCCTGAAAATTTATTCATTGAAGAAAAAATCCCACAAAACTGTGGATTTATTCCACAGTTTTTTCTACACATTCCACACTTTCCCCAATCTACAGGAAGTCACAGTTTTGCCCAAACATTTATAAATCAAAGAATTAAATAAAACCCTTTTTTCTGGCACGATGATTGCAATATATCTCTTACGAGAGAATTGGATACACACACTCTATACAACATAAAAAAAGGCAAAAACCAAACTATAAACCCAACCCCATAAAAACAAAAGAGAGAAAGGTTGATTTCCCCCTGAAATACAACCTTTTGACAAGAAAATGAAGATGCCTATGTGTTTTTAACAAACGAGGACGCTGTGAAGCGTCCTCGTTTTCTCTTTTTATTTGTTCATTTCGAAGCCATTCCATAAATTACCGGAAGGAACAGGTGCTGTTATATCAATCGGTTCTTTCGATACCGGATGAATAAACCGTACCCTACGCGCATGCAGGCAAATACTTCCGTCAGGATTCGACCGTGGAAAGCCATATTTCAGATCACCTTTAATGGGACATCCCATCTTTGCAAGCTGACAACGAATCTGATGATGCCGTCCGGTTTTTAAATCCACTTCCAGCAAATAATAATTTTGTGAATGCCCTATCAGTCTGTAGTTAAGAACAGCTTTCTTCGAGTTCTTCACTTCTTTATCGTAAGCATACGATTTATTTTGCTTTTCATTGCGTACCAAATAATGTACCAGCTCCCCTTCTTCAGCAGGAGGACACTGCTTCACGATGGCCCAATAAGTTTTCTTCACTTCACTGTTGCGAAACATATCGTTCAGACGAGCCAAAGCTTTACTGGTTTTAGCAAAAACCACCAGTCCGCTTACAGGTCGGTCCAGACGATGTGCTACGCCTAAAAACACATTACCAGGCTTGGAATACTTTTCCTTCAGATATTGTTTTACAGTTTCAGACAAAGGTATATCTCCAGTCTTGTCACCCTGCACAATTTCGGAAGCCGTTTTATTTACTATAATAATATGGTTGTCTTCGTATACTACGGTCATAATGCCATAAAATAAAAAAGATGAAGAATGAAGAATACGATGCAGCGACAAATATTGACTGCATGTAGGTTCCTCATTCTTCACCTACAAATTATTTACTAAATATTACATGTTCATACCACCGTCTACCTGAATTACCTGACCTGATACATAAGCAGACAAGTCAGAAGCCAGGAACAATGCGATGTTTGCAACATCTTCCGGAGTACCTCCACGACGCAAAGGAATCTTCTTAGCCCATTCAGCTTTTACTTCGTCAGACAATTTTGCTGTCATATCAGTAATGATGAATCCCGGAGCAATAGCATTTGCACGGATACCACGAGAACCAAGTTCCTGAGCAATAGACTTAGCCAAACCAATCATACCTGCCTTTGATGCAGAGTAGTTACACTGTCCGGCGTTACCATGTACACCTACAACAGAAGCCATGTTGATGATGTTACCACTCTTCTGACGCATCATGATTGGAGTACAAGCGTGAATAAAGTTGAAAGCAGATTTCAAGTTAACACCGATTACGGCATCCCACTGTGCTTCACTCATTCTCATCATCAAACCGTCTTTTGTGATACCTGCATTGTTAACCAGAATATCGATAGTACCAAAGTCTTCTTTAATCTGTTCAACAACTTTTGCAGTATCTTCAAAGCTGGCAGCATTTGAAGCGTAACCTTTAACCTTTACTCCCAATGCAGCAATTTCAGCTTCTGTATTCTTTCCGTTTTCATCAATTACCAAGTCTGTAAATGCAATATTTGCACCTTCGGCAGCAAATTTCATTGCAATAGCTTTACCGATACCACGAGCAGCACCGGTTACGATAGCTGTTTTTCCTGTTAATAATCCCATGATTTGTTATATTTAAAAGATTAAACTTATTTTTCTTTCCGACATCCCAAAGCACCATACACGATTTTAGACACATACCGCCAGCCGGTTTCGTCGTCCAGATCCTCTCCTATCTGTCCACGAATGTATGGTACCTCGATTCCTTTGATGCAGTAATGCAATATATCGGCGGTTATCTCTACATTATCTATATCGAACAGCCCTTGTTCTTTTCCTTCTCTCAAGACTTCACGAAAAAGCTTTATTTCGTTGTTGTCGAAATACTTTCTCATTGCTTCTACACGCCAGATATCACGGAAGAAATCGGCACGGAGCGTACCATTACGATAAACCGCCATTTTAATAATATCAAGATGTGTAGTAATCAGCTCCAGGATTTTCTCATCGGGTACAGTAGGTTTCTTGGCAACCTTATCCATTGTATCCGAAAGCATCTTGAGTTCCGACTCTACCACAGCCATATAAATCTGATCTTTACTTTTAAAATAAGTATATAGAGTACGACGGCCTTTTTTAGATGCCACGGCAATATCATTCATTGTCGTAGCCTCAACTCCTTTCTTGGCGAATAGCTGTCGGGCAACGTCTACTAACTTGGCTCTGGTCTTCAATACAGTCATTCTAACTCTCCTATTGCACAATCTACATTATTGTGAGCAAAATTACTGTTTTTCTTTTATCTACACAAATTCAGACCAGATTTTCCACTGTAAGCGACAGAGTTTATGAGTTCTTTTGCCTTTATCCTCCCCAAAATGAATCTTACAAGCTCTTGTCGCCGAGAGATTTTTTCAGCTAAAGGATAAAAAAACATCAAAGTTTAACCTAATACGGCAGTAAATCTATCTATCAAACTTTTCTTCCAGCGTCAGATATTCTAAGAAAAAACAAAAAAATCTACTTAATAGATTTTAATATTTACGGCAAGAAAAAGTAAAAAAAGATGCATAGATCTACATTTTTCACGAAGAAATACACAAAAAAGATCAAATAATTCGTCCAAAAATTTGTTTTTCAAAATAAAGCCCTTACCTTTGCACCACAATTAAGAAATAACATCGCGGAGTGGAGCAGTTGGTAGCTCGTTGGGCTCATAACCCAAAGGTCGTCTGTTCGAGTCAGGCCTCCGCAACTACAAAAAAATAACATCGCGGAGTGGAGCAGTTGGTAGCTCGTTGGGCTCATAACCCAAAGGTCGTCTGTTCGAGTCAGGCCTCCGCAACTACCGAGAGAAGCAAATGCTTCTCTTTTTTTTATTTCCCCATTTTCTACAATATACCCTAAATGGTGTATTGCTATTCCCCAAATAATCTCTTAACTTTGCCATAAAGCAACCCCCAAAAACAAAGACCTATGGCAAAAATATACCAAAATCTTACAGAATTGATAGGAAACACCCCTTTACTAAAGTTGCAACACCTAAGCCAAACGCATAAAGCAAAGGCAAATATTATTGCAAAACTGGAATTTTTCAATCCCGGAGGGAGTGTTAAAGACCGCATTGCACTTGCTATGATAGAAGATGCTGAACAAAAAGGCATCCTGCGACCTGGCTCAGTTATCATCGAACCGACAAGCGGCAACACAGGTGTAGGTCTTGCATGGGTAGCGTCCGTAAAAGGCTATAAAGCCGTACTCACCATGCCTGAAACAATGAGTTCGGAGCGCCAAAACCTATTAAAAGCCATGGGAGCAGAGCTAGTCCTAACTCCCGGCAACGAAGGAATGAGCGGAGCCATAAAGAAAGCAGAAGAACTTCGCGACAACACACCAGGAACAGTCATTCTGCAGCAATTTGAAAATCCAGCAAACCCTAGAGCCCATTCTCTGACTACAGCAAAAGAGATCTGGCAGGATACTGACGGAAAAGTAGACGTATTCATAGCAGGAATCGGAACTGGAGGAACATTAAGCGGTGTAGGTGAAGGACTGAAATCATACAATCCCAATATCGAAATCGTAGCAGTAGAACCAGACAGCTCAGCTGTCCTTTCTGGTGAAAAACCGGGTATGCATAAGATACAAGGTATAGGAGCCGGATTTATCCCCAGCACCTACAACACACAAGTAGTAGATAAGATAATAAGAGTCAAGGACGACGATGCCATCCGAACAGGAAGAGAACTTTCCCTCCAAGAAGGACTCTTGGTCGGTATTTCTTCGGGAGCTGCAACATTTGCAGCCCTGCAACTTTCCCAAATGACAGAATATAAAGATAAAAACATCGTCGTATTGCTGCCCGATACCGGAGAACGATATTTATCAACCGTACTTTATGCCTTTGAGGAATATCCGCTTTAAAACAGAATTACAGTAACATACAAAATCATTGCAACTATGGACATCAAAAAACTTCATTTCGAAACACTCCAACTCCACGTAGGACAAGAACAGGCAGACCCAGCTACAGACGCACGAGCCGTCCCTATCTATCAGACAACTTCGTACGTTTTTCATAATTCAGCTCATGCAGCTGCACGCTTCGCCTTACAAGATCCAGGAAACATCTACGGAAGACTTTCCAACCCAACACAAGATGTCTTCGAAAAACGTATGGCTGCACTAGAAGGAGGTGTTGCTGCTCTTGCTGTTGCTTCCGGAGCAGCGGCCATCACATATGCGTTTCAAAACATCACTCGTACCGGCGACCATATCGTAGCCGCCAATACAATTTATGGTGGGACATACAACTTGCTGGCACATACACTGCCTGCATCAGGAGTAACCACAACCTTCGTAGATCCATGTCAAGTGAAAAATTTCGAACAAGCCATACAAGAGAACACCAAACTTATTTTTATCGAAACACTGGGTAACCCTAACTCGAATATCATCGACATAGCAGCTGTTGCCCAAATAGCTCATGCACATAAAATACCTCTGATAATAGACAACACCTTCGGTACTCCCTATCTGATTCGTCCAATAGAACACGGAGCAGATATTGTAATACACTCAGCGACTAAATTTATCGGGGGACACGGAACTAGCCTCGGAGGAGTTATCATCGATTCCGGAAACTTTGACTGGAAAGCATCTGGAAAATTTCCACAACTAACGGAACCAGACCCTTGCTATCATGGAATACGTTTCTGCGACGTAGCCGGAAACGCATCCTATATAATCCGTATCCGAGCTATTCTGTTACGTGACACAGGAGCAGCAATCAGCCCGTTCAACGCTTTCCTTTTATTACAGGGCCTAGAAACTCTTTCACTTCGTGTTGAACGACACGTAGCTAATGCCCTGCAAGTAGTAGATTATCTAAGCAAACATCCCAAGGTAGAAGCCGTGCATCATCCATCCCTACCTCAGCATCCAGACAACAAGCTATATAAACGTTATTTTCCAAAAGGCGGAGGATCTATATTTACGATTGACATCAAAGGCGGAATAAAAGAAGCTCAACGTTTTATCGACAGCTTAGAAATATTTTCCCTACTTGCTAATGTGGCCGACATGAAATCACTAGTTATCCATCCTGCAACTACCACACATTCACAATTAAATGAAAAGGAGCTGGAAGAGCAGCATATCAAACCAGGTACAGTACGTTTGTCCATAGGAACTGAGCATATAGACGATTTAATAGCAGACTTAGCTCAGGCATTGGAGAAAGTATAAGCATCATAATTTATCGAAAAGACTACGTTCTTAATTTGAAAGAGACAACCCTTAAGCAATTGCTTCAAAAGAGAAAAATTGAATAGATTTACTTATAATCATAAGTTACAAAATGAAAATCTCCTGCTATTGGTCACATAAATAAACAAAGACCAAAAGCAGGAGTTTTTTCAAAGGCTAGTAGTATTAAAGACACTACACCTGTTTATATCAGATACAATACTCTGCAACATTAACTATTCCTGCCCTTAAGGCATACCGTATCGCTTCCTGAGCGTTATTCACATTCAACTTCCTGAAAATATTTTTGCGATGCGTCATTACTGTATAAACACTTAAAAAGCGTTCCGCTGCTATTTCTTTAGTAGTCTTACCCAACGTCAAAGAACGCAGAACTTCTTTTTCTGTCATTGTCAGCTGTGGCATATCAGAAACAGCATCCCGCTCTTTTTCATACAACCAACTTTTTGCTTTCATACAAATATACTGCCGCCCTTGCTCAGCCTCATCCAGGCAAGCAGCAGCCTCGTGCACATCTGAATCTTTAAACAATAAACTAAACTGAATGCCTCCCAAAACCATCCGCCTGATAAAGCTCTCACTTAAAGCATCACTAAACAGTACAAAAACAGATTGAGGAAAACGCTCTTTCAGTATCCAAAGCTGATCAGCCGTACAATCGAACAAAGTATAGTCAATAATGACAACCGAATCCGGATAAGACGAAAGCATCATCGACAATTCCTGCAAACCGACAGCCTCCTTAATCGAGGAAAGCTCTCTACCAGCCTCCAAAGCCAAATATTTCACTCCCAAACGAGTTATTGCCTGATTATCTGCCAATATTAAATGCCTCATATTCTTGTATTATTACTTAATAAACAAGAATTTCCAAGAAAAGGTTCATTTAAAAAAAAAAAACATAAAAAAAGAGTTTCACTTTTCATGTGAAACTCCTCAGTGGACGTTGACGGATTCGAACCGCCGACCCTCTGCTTGTAAGGCAGATGCTCTGAACCA
>DXLM01000049.1 GCA_019414725.1 Bacteroides sp. | reverse complement strand
AAGTGCCGCGGGGCTTTCTTTTTTTGCATGAGGGCAGAAAAAACGCCGCCGGCTCTTGCCCTTCTGAAGAGTGCCCTTCGACGAGTCGATGCCGATTAGCTTTGCCGGAGTTCTAATTTAATGTTGAAAGTCATACTTCCTTAGAAAATGAACATTTAGGGGAATTTTATGTTTCTGATATTATATAGATAAAGATAATTAAATAATTTTTTCTACTTTTGGGCAATATATAATACATTTATTATGGATACAATTATTCCTTATGCACTTTTATGCTTTACTTCATTTTTTACGTTGACAAATCCTTTGGGAACTATGCCTGTATTTCTGACTATGACAAATGGACTGGGTGAGCAGGAACGTCGTCATATCGTAAAAAGGGCTACGATTATTTCATTCATTATTTTAATTGCCTTTACTTTCTGCGGACAATTCCTATTTAAGTTTTTTGGAATATCGACCAATGGTTTTCGTATTGCTGCAGGTATCATTATTCTGAAAATAGGTTATGACATGCTTCAGGCTCGTTATACGAATACAAAATTGAAAGATGAAGAGATAAAAACTTATGCAGATGATATATCAATAACTCCGCTTTCTATTCCGATGTTGTGTGGTCCCGGAGCTATTGCGAATGGTATTATTTTAATGGATGACGCTAATACATGGGAATTGAAAACAACATTGGTAGTAGTTATTGCTGTAGTCTATGTTTTAACCTATATTATACTGCGTTTATCGACTCGTTTAGTTAATGTAATAGGAGAGACTGGAAATAATGTTATGATGCGTTTAATGGGCCTTATTTTGATGGTTATTGCTGTGGAATGTTTTGTAGGAGGAATGAAGCCTATACTGATAGATATTATTCAAAATAGTCATCTTTAATTGAGTTACTATATAAAAAGATTGGCCCAAGTTTCTATATTCAGAAAACTTGGGCCAATCTTTTTATATAGTAATCGAATGATTATTTTTTCCAGAACTGTAAACTTCCTGCTTTAATCAAATCATTGTGATTGATGCGATAGCCACATTCTTTATCACCTAACTTGATTGTTTTGATATAATCAGATTCACTATCCGGATTCATTGTTTCGATAACTAACTGATCTTTTCCATAATATTTAGGATCGAGCTTGATAGTTATCTTGTCGAATGTAGGAGTTGTAAGAGTATATTCAGGTACTCCAGGACAGTCAGGATAGAATCCCATCATACTGAATATAGCCCATGTTGACATTGTTCCTGCATCATCATTACCCGGGATGCCATTAGGCTGAGTTGTGAAATATTTAGCAAGTAATTCTTTTATCAGTTTCTGCGTACGCCATTCTTCACCTTTGAAATAGCTGAACAGATAAGGATATGCGATATCAGGTTCGTTTGCCGGATCGTAGTAACCTTTGTCGAAAATCATTTGCAGTTTGTCTACAAAAGGCTTTTTGCCTCCCATCAATTTGGCAAGTCCCTTGATATCGTGAGGAACGTAGTATGTGTAGTTCCACGCATTACCTTCATGGAATCCTGGACTTGGTTCGAAGTTCTCACCTTGTTTAGGGTCGAATGGAGAATAGAATTTTCCATCAGGAAGGATAGGACGAAGGGTACCATACTCCTTGCAATAATAGTTTTTGTATCCCATTGATCGCTTATAGAATAATTTGGCATCTTCTTTTTTGTCTAGAGCCTTAGCCAATGTGTAGAGAGAATAATCGGCAATATAGTATTCCAGTGCATGAGAAACAGAGTTGTCATATTGTTCTCTTAAAGGAACATAGCCGAGCTTTGTATAATCGTCATTATCCGGACGCATCAGATTCTCTTTACCCGGAAGTGTAGCCGACTTATACATGGCTTCGTAAGCAAGGTTGATATCGAAATCGCGTAAACCTTTCATCCATGTATCTACAATAACCGGAAGACTTGGATCTCCTTCCATTGTCAGAGTTTCCCGTCCATAAAGCTCCCATTTAGGAAGCCAGCCGTGTTCACGATACATATCCAGCATGGTATTAATCATATCCATTTGTCTTTCTGGATAGACTAAAGTCATTAACTGATGCAGATTTCTATAAGTATCCCATAATGAAAAGACTGTATAGCGGTTTCCTTTTGTTGTGAGGATTTTATCACCTTCCATTTGAGGGTATTCTCCATTGATGTCCTGTAAGATATTAGGATGGATTAATGCATGATAAAGTCCGGTATAGAAAACTGTTTTCTGATCCTTTGTTCCACCTTCTACTTTGATTCTTCCCAAATCATCGTTCCAACGTTGACGAGCTTCCTGATGGATAGCTGCAAAGTGGCGTCCGCTTTGTTCCTTGTCAAGATTTTCTCTTGCATTTTCTATACTGACGAAAGAAACTCCCATAGCGACTTCTATCTGCTCACCTTCTTCTGTATCGAAAGAGAACCATGCACCGATATCGTCGCCTGCAATATCTTTATTATATTGTGTGTACAGCTTGTATTTGCCTTGGTCTTTATCCCATTCTGCTTCTACACCTTGCATGGGACGTTGTTTCTTCCAGTATCCTGTAGCTTTAGGAGCTTTGTTGATGCGCATCACAAAATAGATAGGGAATACAGCCTGCGGGTTATAACAGAAAGTTCCGAGCACTTTCATGCCTTCTACTTCACAATCGCTGACTCTACGCATGAAAGCACCTGTTTCGTTAGTTAATCCCTCACCCAAATTTAAAAGGATGTTACTTTCACCTTTGGGGAAGGTAAAGCGTGATAGACCTGTACGAGGAGTAGCTGTTGCTTCTGCCAGAATATTGTATTTAGTAAGTGAAATCGTATAATATCCGGGAGTCGCATTTTCTTTTTCATATTTACTACCATAGTTACGATAGTCAACATCTAGCTTTCCTGTAGTTGGCATTAATAGTAAAGAGCCAAGTTCCGGACATCCCACTCCACTTAAGTTGACATGAGCAAAACCGGTAAAGAAGCTATTGGTATAGTCATAAGGGGTAGACCACCAGCGTGCATCCTTATCGTATTTATTGTCTTCCGATCCCATAACATTGAATGGTACTACAGACATCATTCCATTCGGACAGACTGCTCCTGGGTTGCAGGTTCCGAAATTAGTAGTTCCGATGAATGGATTGACGTAATCGGCCGGTTCTTGTGCATGTAATGTACCTAATGCCAAAAAGCTAGCCAAGCATACTAATAAATGTTTCATAAAAATAATATTAGATGAAAAAACTGAAAAAGGCTGTACCAATAACCGCAGCAGATTATTCGATACAGCCCCAAAAGGTTACTTTATGTATGAATACCTATGAAAAAATTTCAAGGGCATTAGATGATCGAAGTGCGTTTTACAAAATCGATAATTTCAGAAACGTATCCGAAAGCCATACCTACCACTGTATCAGCAGCGCCGTAGTATACAGCTACACGTTCTCCATCTTGTAATGCAGCACAAGGGAATACTACATTAGGTACATCTCCCTGCAATTCATATGGAGCTGCCGGACCTAAGATATAATCGCGTGTACGGTACAGTACTTTTTCCGGATTGTCTTTGTCCAGAATAGCCGCACCCATAGAGTAACGGAATCCGTTGCAAGTAGTGATAACTCCATGATAGAACATCAGCCATCCAGCTTCAGTCAGGAAAGGCACTGAACCTGCACCGATTTTTGTGCATTGCCATGCGCTTTCTGGGAATGGAGTCACTTTCATTACACAACGATGTTCACCCCAGTATTTCATATCAGGACTGTAGCTGATATAAATGTCACCGAAAGGAGTGTGTCCGTTATCACTCGGACGGCTCAGCATTGCATATTTACCATTGATTTTCTGCGGGAACAAAACTCCGTTGCGGTTGAATGGCAAGAATGCATTTTCGCATTGATAAAATTCTTTGAAGTCGAATGTATATCCGATTCCGATAGTTGGTCCATGATAACCATTACACCATGTAATCCAGTAACGGTCTTCAATCCAGGTAACGCGAGGATCGTATTTATATTCCGATTCGATCATATCAGTATTACCAGCCTTGAACTGAATAGGTTCATGGTTTATTTCCCAATTTATACCATCCTTGCTGAATCCTGCAAAAATGTTCATCTGTACAGCTTTGTTGTCGCAACGGAAAACTCCTGCAAATCCGTCTTTATACGGAACAACTGCGCTGTTGAATATACTGTTTGACGAAGGAATTTGATAACGTCCAATAACGGGGTTCTTTGAATAACGCCACATTACATCTGTACATCCAGCCGGGCGATCTTCCCACGGCATATTAAATTTCTCTACCATATTTGTTGATATTTAGTTGTTAACTATTCTCTTTCTCCTTCAATGAGTGTACCATCCTGATTATATTTGAACGGTACAAAATAAGTAATCAGGAATGCCGGTATAGTAGCTGTCAGCACGAATATGAAGAAGGGTTCATATCCTCCCGGTTTGTTAAACCATTCGCCTAGAATTTCACATACCCATCCACTTAACATTCCCGGAATCATGACTCCCAAGTTCATGATACCTGATGCAAAGGCATAGTGAGCCATTTGATGTTTGCCTGGAGCAACTTGCTGCATCATAAACAGTGTCAGCCCTACGAAGCCAAAGCCGTATCCGAAATATTCCAATACGATACCGCTGCAAATCAACAAACCATTTTCCGGCTGGAATGTAGCAAATAATGCATATACCATAAATGGCAAGTTAAATATGCAGCATAGTGAGAACAATGTCTTTTTAAGTCCTCGTGCAGATATATAATATCCAGCTAGCAAAGATCCCAGAACGAATGCTGCCGCACCATATGTACCATAATAAAGTCCGATCTCTTTTTCGCTTAATCCCAAGCCTCCGGTTTCCCTGCTGGCTTTTAAGAACAGAGGAACAATTTTCATTACAAATCCTTCTGCAAATCGGTACAGAATGATGAAAAAGAGATAATAGACAATGTGACGTTTACGGAAAAAGTCGAGTAATACATTGGCCAGTTCTGTCATTACCTGTCCGGCTGTACGCTGTTCACCCTGCTTTTTAGCTCCACCTGAGGGAAGCATAAACAAATGATAAATACCTAGGATTACCATTATGACACAGAGTATTGTCATAATAATCATCCATGCCTTCTGATTGGCCGCAAACATAACTGTACTATCAGCACCTTCTGTTCCGCCATATTGTTCTATCAGGTAGCCGGCTAAATATACCAGTCCACCGGTTGCTATGATTTTAGCTATATTATAGAAAGCACCTTGCCAGCCAATATACTTCGCTTGATCATCGTTGGATAATTCGCTCATGTATACTCCGTCGCATGCGATATCGTGTGTAGCTCCACTAAATGCAATAATTGCCAGTAAAGCGATAGAAATGCTGAAAAAGTGAGGTAAGTTTAGCGAAAACGCAACTAGTCCGAATGTTACTCCAGTGATTAGCTGGGTTGTTATAACGAAGAATTTTTTTGTCTTGAATAACTCCAGAAACGGACTCCATAAAGGTTTTAAAGTCCATGGAAGTAAAATAAGTGAAGTCCAGAAAGTAATGAGTTTATCCTCTACTCCCAGTCCTTTGAACATAAGAACTGTTACCATATTTAGGACTACAAAAGGCAATCCCATGGCAAAGTATGCTGTCGGAACCCATGTTATCGGACTTTTTGTTTTTTTCGGGTGATTAGTTTGTTTCATAGTATTGTTTGTCAGTTAATTCATCATTATAACAGCTAAAACTCAAAGCATACGTAATTTATTATTTGAGTTTTAATATATTTTAGAGTTTGAATATTCTTTAATTATTTGGGAAATCGTGTATTGGTTCGGCATAATTGATTTTTCCTGATATCTTAAATTTTATATGAAATAAGCTTTCTGTTTTTAAAGAATATTTTTATTCTCTTCCAACTAAGTGCAAATATACAATTTTCTATCAAATAGAAGCTTGAAATATCCCAACTAAGTTGCTTATATATCTAAAAAAAGTGATAATAAAAGCAGGTTACTCCAACTTTGTTTGATATTTGTGGGAAGTAACCTGCTTCGAACTGGATTTATCTGGTAAATCCTTTTATGTGTGTATTATTTTTTCAGCTCTTTACTGAATGAATAAGGAGCATCTTCAGGTGCGATACCTCTGTTCTTGTTCGGTTTGTCACCCATTACATAGTCAATCGTACCGCCATTTTGCAGAGTAGAATGAGTAATGTAATTCTTGGTATATTCCTGACCGTTTACCTTCATGTCCTGAATGTAATAGTTGGTCTCACTGTTCTGAGGAGCATTGATTACAATGTTCTTGCCATTTTCAAAATGGATGGTTGCTTTCTGGAACAGCGGAGCACCAAGTACATACTGGTCGGTTCCCGGACATACCGGATAGAATCCCAGGGCTGAGAACACATACCATGCAGAAGTCTGTCCGTTATCCTCGTCACCGCAATAACCGTCGGGAGTCGGAGTATACATGCGGTCCATTACCTGACGAAGCCAGTACTGAGCCTTCCATGGCTGCTTGGCATAGTTGTACAGGTAAATCATGTGCTGGATAGGCTGGTTGCCGTGTGCATAGTTACCCATGTTCATCACTGTCATCTCACGGATTTCATGAATCGGGAAACCGTAATAGCTGTCGTCGAATACAGGAGGTACAGAGAATACAGAATCCATCATTGTCACAAACATATCATCACCGCCCATCAGGTCAATCAGTCCCTGAGGATCGTGGAATACAGACCATGAATAATGCCAGCTATTACCTTCGGTGAATGCATCACCCCATTTCAGCGGTGAGAACGGAGCCATGAACTTGCCATCCTTATTCTTGCCACGCATCAGCAGGGTTTCCTTGTCGAACAGGTTTCTGTAATTCATGGCACGTTTGGCAAACAGGTTCACTTCCTTCTTCGGACGTTTCAAGTCCTTTGCCAATTTATAGATACACCAGTCGTTATAAGCATATTCCAGTGTACGGGCAGCATTCTCGTTGATCTTCACATCGTAAGGTACATAGCCCAGCTTGTTGTAATATTCATATCCCAGACGTCCGGTTGAAGAAACTTCCGGATGTACATTTTCCGTTCCGTGAATCAGACCTTTATAAAGAGTTTCCAGATCGTCCACCTTCACACCCTTGAAGTAAGCATCTACCAGGATGGAAGCTGAGTTGTTTCCGATCATGCAGCCACGGTGTCCCGGGCTTGCCCATTCGGGGAAGAAACCGCTTTCCTTATATGTATTGATAAGACCCTCCTGAATTTCCTTGTTGACAGACGGATAAATCAGGTTCAACAACGGGAACAGGCAGCGGAATGTATCCCAGAAGCCTGTATCGGTATACATATATCCCGGAACTACCTCACCGTTGTAAGGACTGTAGTGTACAATCTGTCCCTGTGCATCCACTTCATAGAACTTGCGCGGGAAGAGCAGTGAGCGGTACAGACAAGAGTAGAATGTACGGTACTGGTCGAGATTGCCGCCTTCCACTTCAATCTTGCTTAATACATCGTTCCATGCAGCCTTGCCCTTTTCTACCAGCGTATTGAAATCATCGTTACCCAGTTCCTTCAGGTTCAGCAAAGCCTGTTCAGGACTGATGAATGAAGAAGCCACGCGTGCATGTACGGTTTCTCCCTTTTTCGTAGCAAATCCGATGATAGCTCCTGCATGGTCTGCCTGCTGTTCTGTACCGTTCTCCTTTACGATGCTGTCGGCAACGGTAGCCTGATAAGTGAACGGCTTATCGAATTCGATAACGAAATAATTCTTGAAGTTAGCCGGAACACCGCCGCTGTTCTTGGTAGAATAGCCGATGATACGGTTGTTTGCCGCATCAATCTTTACATACGAACCCTTGTCGAAAGCATCTACCACTACATACGAGTGTTCATTTTCGGGGAAAGTAAAGCGGAACATGGCAGCACGTTCTGTCGGAGTCAGCTCGGTTACAATGTCGTATTCTGCCAGATACACTTTATAATAATATGCCTTTGCAGTTTCGCTCTTGTGGGCAAACCAGCTGGCACGTTTGTCTTCATTGAATTCCGGTTTGTTTACCATCGGCATGATGGAGAACTGTCCGTAGTCGTTTATCCACGGACTGGGCTGGTGAGTCTGCTTGAATCCGCGGATCTTCGTAGCTGTGTACTGATACATCCAGCCGTCGCCCATCTTACCTGTCTGCGGGCTCCAGAAGTTCATACCCCACGGACGTGCGATGGCCGGATACGTGTTACCCGTTGACAGCTCGAATGTAGACTGAGTGCCGACCAGCGGGTTTACATAATCTGCATAATTGGTTGCTTTGGCAAAGCTCAAAAAGCCTGCCAGAAAAATAAGTAATGACAGTTTTTTCATGGCTTATTTATGATTTTATTGTTGTACTCCCCATTTAGTAGGTTGATTGGTTAAGGTTATTTCAAGTGTTCCACCGGCAGCTATATCCTTATGTTCAAGGAATGGGATATTCAATTCCTGACCATTCAGCATAGCTGACTCGATATATTTGTTGTCTTTCGAATTATTCTTTGTAATAATTGTAAACGTTTTTGCTTCCGGCAGATTAATTGTAACCTTATCGAATAAAGGACGGCCGATTGAATACACTGGTTTACCCGGGCAAACCTGGTAGAATCCCATTGCATTCAGAATATACCATGCCGACATTTGTCCACAGTCTTCATTGCCTGAAAGTCCGTCGGGAGCATTGCGGTACTGCTCTTTCAACACACGGTCAATCAGTTCCTGTGTCTTCCATGGCTGGTTTACATAGTTATACATATGTATGATATGATGGCTCGGTTCATTACCGTGAGCATATTGTCCGATCAGTCCGCTTATGTCAGCCGAAACAGCATCACCCTCCAAACTAGAATCTGCAGTGAACAGCGAATCCAGTTTTCCGACAAATGCCTGCTCACCTCCCATTAATTCTACCAATCCTTCTATATCATGTGGAGTAAACCAAGTCCATTGCCATGCATTTCCTTCACAATAATCATCACTTCGGTGGTTGGAAGCTCTCGGGCTGAACGGACTGCGCCATTCTCCCTTTGAGTCAAGTCCGCGCATGAAGCGTGTAGACGGATCAAAGTATAGTTCGTAAGCTTTAGCAAAGCGTGTATATTTTTCCTGATTCTTATAATCTCCTACTGCTTCGGCAAGTACCGAGATGCAATAGTCATCGTAAGCATATTCCAGTGCCTTGGCAACTGATTCGTTTTCACGGTCACATGGGATGTATCCCAGTGTGTTTTTGTAATATTTAGCCATCGGCATCAGATGCGGCAGCACTAAGGCCGGACATTTTATACCGGTTGTATCATATTCGGCAGCACGCAGACAGGCATTGTATGCTTCTTGCAAGTCGAAATCAGCATAACCTTTTGTATACGCGTCGGCAATCAAAGATGCAGCATGATAGCCAATCATAGTTCCTGTATAGTTTGATGCCAGATCCCACATCGGGAATATACCACCTTCCTGATGTTTCTGCAGAAGTGAACGGATAAAGTCGTTGTTTAGTTGCGGGTCGATGATAGACAATAACGGATGCAGCGCACGGAAAGTATCCCATAGAGAGAATACCGTATAAATCGGTTTGTCGGCATTACCCTGATGTACCTTCAGATCCATTCCCCAGTAGCGTCCGTCTACGTCTGTAAAGAGGTTCGGGCTGATAGCAGTATGATACATTGCTGTATAGAAAATACTGCGGTCTGTTTCATCCTGTGTGGTAATATCTATTTTAGACAGATAATCATTCCATGCCTGACGTGCATTACTGCGTACCTGTTCGAATTCCCATGAAGGGATTTCAGCTTCCAGATTCTTTTTAGCTCCTTCTGTATCGACGGCAGAAATACCCATTTTGACCATGACCTGCTCGTCCTTCTGGGTCTTGAAGCTCAACAAGACTTTGCAGCGGGGCTGTAGTCTTCCGTTCTGATCGGTCAATGTATCTCTTACTATCTGATAGGTAAACGGTTTGGAGAATTTTGCATAAAAGCTAATTTGCTGGTCGAAAGCCCAGTATTCTGTCAGTTTATACCCTTTGATTTCTGTATCACTGACAATGTCTACCTGCATATCCATATTTTTCTGATGCTGGATCGAGTAGTCCATATCAAGAATAAAGCCGGCTTCATTACTTGCAGGGAACGTATACCGGTGCAATGCGGCACGTTTGGTAGCAGTCAGTTCGGCCTTTACCTTATATCTGTCAAGAAAGACAGAATAGTATCCGGGTTCTGCAGTTTCATTCTTATGAGAGAATTCCGATGCATAAGGCAAAGTCTGACTGGAATAATCCTGAGGATCATAGGTCTGTTTTCCCACAGTCGGCATCAATAAGATGTCACCATAATCTGCACAGCCTGTTCCACTGACATGCGTATGCGAGAAACCGTTTATTGTCGAATCTTCGTAATAATATCCGGAAGAAGCATCCCAACCGTCGATACGAGTATCAGGACTAGGCTGAATCATACCGTTAGGAACTACGGGTCCGGGGAATGTATGACCATGTCCTCCCGTTCCGATAAACGGATTGACGTATGCGGCATAGTCTTTTTCCATGTTCTTCGTGGTACATGAAGTGATAGTCACTGCCATTCCCATGAAACATGCTATCGCACAGATCTTGATTTTCATAATATTAAATGATAAGAGTTAGTGATGATTTTTATTTTGAAGCTGATGATATAAATATGGTTTCCTGATGAATCTTATATTGCAGATGGATTGTATTTTGCAATATTCTTAAAACATCCTCTATGGAATCCTTTCTTTTTAGCACTCCTGAATATGTAGTCGATGGACTGATGTCAGGCGACAAGATAATCTTAACTCCATAAACTTTCTCCAATACTTCAGCAATATCGAAAATATCTGCATTTTTGAAAGGTATCAGATTATTGTGCCATATAGCATCCAGAGCAGCATTGGTTTCCGAAACTTTCATCTGTTTGGTAACCGTGTTCAGTTCTACCTTCTGACCGGGTGACAACGTTATTGCTCCCTCATTGTTATTTCCACTGACTTTAATTTCTCCTTCTATAAGGGAAGTTTCTACAATGCGACCGTTACTGGGGGTTTTAAAATTAAATTTTGTACCCAACACCTGTACGTTCATGGCAGAACTTTGTACAGTAAACGGTTTATGCTTGTTTTTGGTTACTTCGAAATAAGCTTCTCCTGTGAGATGCAGTTCACGTTTCTCCTTGGTGAAGTGTTCGGGATATTTCAATATAGAATTTTCATTCAGCCATACCTTACTGTTATCCGGCAGCGTTATTTCCAATGTTTCTCCGTTTGTTGTCGAAGCAGTAATCCATTTTTCCTGTGAGTCGGCAACAAAATACCATAATGTGAGTCCGGATATAGCCAGAATACTGGTGATTACCGCTGCATATTTCACCCAACGGTTGATTGTAGAGAAGAACCACTGATGGCTCTTCTCTATTTCAATCCGTTCGTATAGTTTTTTCTCAGCTTTTCTGATTGCTAAGTCATTTTCCTTTTCAGAGTTGTTTCCCAAGTGATACAATTCTTCCCATCTGAAGAATTGTTCGGCATGTTCCTGCGACTCATTCACCCACTTTATGATGAGTAAGCGTTCTTCTTCCGAGCACTCGTTTTTAAAGAAGCGTATTATTGTATTATAGTTTACTTTGTTCATCTCTTTACCTTACTTCCTGTTCAAAGATATAACAATTAGCGAAATAAAAACACTTACTCTTGTCGTAAAAAACATTTTGATGTTTAAAAATATTATTTGTACCAGATATATCCCGGTTTGTTGCCCATTTTTATTTCTAAAGTGGCTCCTTCCATGATTTGCTGATGAGTGATATAACTCTTGTCATAAGCCACTCCATTCAACTTTATCGATTGGATATAGCAGTTTTCACGACTGGCATTTTCTGCGATGACTGTAAAAGTCTTTCCGTTATTCAGGTGCAATTGTACTTTCGGGAATGCCGGGCTTCCTATTTCATACATGCCCGATACCGGATTAACCGGATAGAATCCCATTGCGCTGAATACATACCATGCCGACATCTGTCCGCAGTCCTCGTTACCGCAGAGTCCTGCCGGTGTATTGGTGTACAGTTCGTGAGTTATCTGGCTGATGTATTGCTGTCCCTTCCACGGTTGTCCGGCTGCATTATATAGATAAGCAACATGGTGACTCGGCTCGTTGCCGTGTGCATACTGTCCTATCATTCCTGTACTGAAAATCGGAAGTTCGTCCTTCTCGGTAGGATGGAACGTAAACATGCTGTCCAGTTTCTGGGCAAAACGATCTTTTCCTCCGGTCAGTTCAATCAGACCGTTCACATCATGCTGTACCGACCAGAAATACTGCCATCCGTTACTTTCACAGATATGCGGAGTATATTCGTCAGCCTTGAAGTTCTCGATGAAGTTACCTTTCATGTCGCGCGGCTGCATAAATGAAGTAGCCGGATTATATACATTCTTATAGTTCGCTGCACGAGCATAAAACTGCTTGGCGATATCTTCCTTGCCCATCTTCTTTGCCATTTCGGCTATACAATAGTCGTCGAAAGCATATTCAAGTGTTTTAGAAAGCGACCAGTTCTCATTATTATACTGATCGTGCAGGTCGTAAGGAATATAGCCTTTTTCCTTGTACACTCCTATGCCACGATATTCATCGATGTTAGCCGTTGCCACACAGGCAGCCAGTGCTTTTTCTGCGTCAAAGTCGCCGATACCTTTCAGGTAAGCATCTACGATCACCGGTACGGCATGGTAACCAATCATCATGTCTGTTTCACTTCCATAGAAATTCCATACCGGCAAGCGTCCGTTCTGTTCGTAAAATGCAAGGAACGATTTAACCATATCGTTGGTGCGCTCAGGCTGCGTATAAGTAAACAACGGATGCGATGCACGGTAAGTATCCCATAACGAGAATGTACTATAGTTTGTCCATCCGTCGGCATGATGCACCTGTTTGTCTGGGCCATAATAAGAGCCGTCTACATCACTATATATAGTAGGAGCCAGCATACTGTGATACAAAGCCGTGTAGAAAACAGTCTTTTCATCCTTGTCGGGAGTATCTATCTGTATCTTGGCAAGTTCTTTGTTCCACATATCTTTAGCCTTTTCTAGATATGTATCGAAGTTATTGTCGGGTGCTTCAGCCTGCAAGTTCTTGGCAGCTCCTTCCATGCTTACTCCTGAGATAGCAGTTGCCAGTGTGATCTGCTCATTTTCTTCAGTTGTGTAATCGAAGCGGGCGATAACTCCAGTTCCGATGCGCTTGCCGTCTTTCTCGATAGCCGTAGAGTCAATTGTCATTGCATTGAACGGACGTGAGAAACGGGTACAGAAATAAATCTTCTGTCCGCGTGCCCAACCATCTGAATAGCGATATCCCCTGATAGTAACCGAGTCGACAGCTTCGATATGAGAATCTTGTGTCGCATCCCAGTTCATAGCCTTTGACAGGTTCAGGAAGATAGCTGCTTCGGCTTTCGGGAATGTATAACGCTGGATGCCGCAACGCTCTGTAGCAGTCAGTTCCACATTGATATTATAATCGTCCAACTTTACCTGATAATATCCGGCATAAGCACTTTCGTTGGCATGTGAAAATTTAGAATGAATACCCAGCGGAGCTTCAGCTTCTTTATACGGAAGCGTAACCGGCATGAACGAAACGTCGTAAAGATCGCCCGCGCCTGTACCCGAGAGATGCGTATGGCTGAATCCGGCAATCGTACTGTCCGGATAGAAATATCCGGAAATTCTGTCCCATCCAGGCAATCCATTGTCAGGACTGAGCTGCACCATTCCAAAGGGAACCTGAGCACCCGGATAAGTATTTCCTGTAAAGTCAGTTCCGATAAACGGATTGACGTATTGAGTGTAATCTTCTGTCATGTTCGAAGATTGGTTCGGTGATGTACATGCGGCAAATGCCAGAACTGCGTAAAGTGGAATTGTCTTCAATCTCATAATATTAGTATTTGATTTGTAAATATAACAAGAAATAAGAGAAAAACACTTATTTCGTTGGTTCATTTCTCTCAAATCGTTACATTTGCCCACAGATTAGCCTTGAAATACTAGATGAGAGGAAATTTTGAAGATACATATAAAGCTTTATTTCGACGCTACTATGCCGGACTTCTGTTTTATGCAACTCGCCTTGTAGGAGAGGATGATGCAGAAGATATAGTTCAAGATGTATTTGTCGAAATATGGAGAAGGCAGGATTCTGTAGAATTTGGCGAGCAGATTCAGGCCTTTCTTTACAGGTCTATCTATACCAAGGCAATCAATCTGTTGAAACATAAGGCTGTAGCCGAAAACTACAGTGCTGCCGAAATAGAGTTCTATCAGAAAAGAACTGAATACTATCAGCCCGATCATTCGGAAGTTATCAAGCGGATAGAGAACCGCGAACTGCGTTCGGAAATCAGGCAGGCAATAGACGAACTTCCTGATAAGTGTAAAGAAGTATTTAAGCTCAGCTACCTGCACGACATGAAGAATAAGGATATAGCCGATGTGATGGGTATTTCCTTGCGTACGGTAGAAGCACACATGTATAAGGCATTGAAAATTTTACGCGAGAAATTGAGTTATCTGCGCATGATTCTTTTGTTTTGGTTGTAAAAAAGGCTTGCAAGAATATTGTGGATAGCCACTCTAATTGTTTACAAAACATTATAAGTATTACGTGCTATCTTTATGGCGCGACGGAGAGATATGTCGTACGCTGTATAAGATAGATGAATTCCCTATAGGTCTTATGTTTGAATTTAATCTATAAAATTGACATTGCAATAACTCTATATAAGTTAAAGCTTGCTTGGAAATCAGATGATAAAAGCGTTATACTCTTCACTGAACGAATGCGAGCCGTTTTCGTGTGTGAAATCGGTTCCGAGAAAATGATCGGATAACGTACAGAGAGCGTATTTGCAGTCACTCTGCCGGATGGCTATCGATACGCAATGATTGTCATTCCCGTACGAAATCATCAGGATAGGTATGTCGTGCAGCAATTCGATGATACGGCTGCTTGCATCCGAATCTCCCCAGTTCAGTTTTCCGAGTATGCTGATAGTGGCAATATTGTTTTCCGTGATTAATTCGGCAAATCCTGACAGCTCACGGCGGAGCAGGCCGAGGGTTTCGGTGTCTGTTTCTATTGCCATCGAAATGTTGGTGCTGGAAGATGTCATCAGATAGATAGATACCTTGTACTTCGCGAAGACTGTAAGTGTTTTCTCCAGAAAGCGGAAGGAAGAAATACTTCCCGATGAGTGCAGTCGGATGTAGGTTATGTGCTTCCGGGCTGTGATGGCTTTTACGGTATGCGTTTCTTCTTGTATCTCACTGACGAGGCGGATGATGCGGCCTTGTCCGTTTATCAGCCGGATACTAATCTGATATTGATGGGCAAGCGAGAGACTGCGGGGTGATACCAGACGAACGCCGGCATTGATGAGGCTCTCGGCTTCTTCGAAGGAGAACATCGTGTCGTTGCTTTCTTCCGGCTTTTGATTGTCGTTCGGGATGTATATTTCTTTTGCCTGTATCCGTTGTACGAGTTCTTGAGCACGGAAAGCGATGGCCAGATACATGGCATAAGCGCAACTGTCACCTTTGGCGATATATTCTACTTCACCGTAAGCATTCTGGCATACAAGCGACTGGGTGACATAGACTGCGGCTTGTGCTGTTTGCGCAAAAGCTTGTGCCTGTTGGCAGATTGTTTCTAAATCAGGTTTTCCGTCAGCATCCAGGTGCATCAGTGTGGCAGCATCTGCTACAGTGGCATCAATGTGTCGGCTTTTTAAATAGGCGGCTACCAGTGCCGAAGAAATGTATTCTCCCGAAATGAGTAATCTGCGTTCGTCGGACTGGCTGAACGTGCTGTTTGCCAGTTGCCGGATATGCTGAAAATTGGATGTGATCTGTGTTTGGGCAAACTCAAAGGCAGAACCATGATCGGGCAGGAATCCGGAAACAGTTTCCATGCAGTGCTTTTCCAGATGCAGGATGGCTTGTGAAGCCTTTTCCTGTTCGGCACGGAACAAATGAATGGAAATTTCTTGGAGACTGCGTTTGATTTGGTCGAAAGCAGGAACGATTATAAGTAAGGGAGCTTCTGTACAGATGTAATCAGACATCTGCATGATGTCTTCAAGATGGGTTACTGTTCCTAAATTACAAACTTTCATTTTTTCTCTTTTTGAGTTAAGTGTTTGGTTATTATGCCGTTTTGTTAGCCTTTTTATCTTGCTTTTTAAGAAAGCCTTTTTACAAAGTGTAAAGATACATATTTTTATGAAACCGTATTCTTTTATGAAACTTTTGTGATGAAAGATAATTAAAATAAGAAAAACGGTTTGAAGAAGGCTTAAAAATGTCCTGTCGCAATGAGTTTATCCGATTTTTTAAGCCGGCTTTCGGTTTTTTCTCTATATTTGCAGCCATCTGAATAAAACCATATGCACGAAAACACATTACATAACCAGAGAAAATCGATCCGTTTCCGCCGTTGGAGTCGGAAAAATTATGCTGTGTTCGGAAGTCTGCACCGGCATGTGACGATTGGAAGGGTGTGTAAGGGTATTGCCGATTCATCGTTGGATAAGGCAAGACATATCGTGTCGGTAGAAGGTAACGGGCAGTGTGTATATGCTATGAACGGTATCAGGGAACAGGATGCTTCACCGTACGATATAGGGATTCCGTTGGGATGTGTCATGCTGCTTTTGATGGGACTGCCTGTGGCTGTTGAACCGGCGGGCAGTGAGGTTGCTTGTATTAGAAAAACTCAGAATTATTGTCATTTACCGAAACGGAATGGCGAAAGGATTCGTGTGGCATCTTGTTTAGGTGTACACGGGTACTTTCGCCATTCCGCTTTTTTATGCCTATAAATATATATGATAGAAACATTAGAAAAAAAAGTTGACGACGGTCTTGAACTGACGCAGGAAGAGGCGCTTTGGCTGGCGGAGGAGGCTCCTCTGGAGGAATTGTGTGAAGCGGCTCATCGCATTACGCTGAAGTATGCTTCGCATAAGTTTGATATGTGTTCCATTATCAATGCCAAGTCGGGACGGTGTTCTGAAGATTGCAAATGGTGTGCTCAGTCGGCACATTATGCAACGGGTGTTGAGGTGTACGGACTGGTTTCGCAGGAGGAATGTCTGCGCCATGCAAAGGCGAACGAAGAACAGGGAGTTGCTCGCTTCTCGCTGGTAACGAGTGGACGGAAACCTTCCAATAAGGAGGTAGAGGCTTTGTGCCGGCATTTTGCATATTTGAAAGAGCACTCAGATATACAGCTTTGCGCTTCGCTGGGGCTGGCTACTGAGGAACAGCTCGCCTTGCTTCATGAAGCAGGAGTAGTCCGCTATCATTGCAACCTGGAAACGGCGCCTTCTCATTTCGCCAATCTCTGTTCTACTCATACACAGGAAGAGAAACTGGCTACCATACAGGCTGCCCGTCGTACGGGGATGGATGTGTGTTGCGGAGGAATTATCGGAATGGGGGAAACCATGCGGCAGCGTGTGGAGTTTGCCTTTACTTTAAAATCGCTGGATATTCAGTCTATTCCGCTCAACTTGTTGCAGCCGATCAAGGGTACTCCGCTCGAAACGGAGCCTGCGCTCTCGGAAGAAGAGGTATTGCGTACAGTGGCTATGTTCCGTTTTGTCAATCCTTCGGCTTATCTTCGTTTTGCGGGAGGACGTTCGCAGTTGAGTGACGAGGCGGTACGTAAGGCGATGTATATCGGTGTGAACTCGGCTATCGTGGGAGATTTGCTGACGACGCTGGGTTCGAAAGTGGCAGAAGATAAAAAACGAATAAAGGAGGTGGGTTATGACTTATGAACAATGTGTTGATAACTTCGACAGGGAGCATTTGTGGCATCCCTATACGTCGACCATTAACCCGTTGCCTACGTACAAGGTGAAACGGGCAAAAGGGTGTATCATTACGCTGGAAGACGGTACGGAACTGGTAGACGGTATGTCGTCGTGGTGGTGTGCCGTACATGGATATAATCATCCGGTATTGAATCGGGCGATTGAAGAGCAGTTGAAAAACATGTCGCATGTGATGTTTGGAGGACTTACGCACGAGCCTGCCATCGCATTGGGAAAATTGCTTTTGAAGATTGTTCCGCCTTCCATGCAGAAGATTTTTTATGCCGACAGTGGTTCGGTGGCTGTAGAAGTTGCATTGAAGATGGCGGTACAGTATCAGTTTGCTGCGGGAAAGCCTGAAAAGAACAATTTTGTGACGATCCGTTCCGGCTATCATGGAGATACATGGAATGCGATGTCGGTATGCGATCCGGTGACGGGCATGCATAGCTTGTTTGGTTCGGCGCTTCCGGTACGTTATTTTGTACCTGCTCCTCAGTGCCGTTTCGATGCCGAATGGGACGAGAAGGATATTCTTCCACTGAAGGAAACAATCGAAAAGCATCATCAGACGCTTGCCGGACTGATACTGGAGCCGATAGTTCAGGGAGCCGGCGGTATGCGTTTTTATCATCCGCAGTATCTGCGTGAGGCGGCCAGGTTGTGCCGTGAATATGGTTTGCTGCTTATCTTCGACGAGATTGCTACGGGCTTCGGACGTACCGGAAAACTGTTTGCCTGGGAACATGCCGGAGTGGAACCCGATATTATGTGTATCGGTAAGGCGCTGACCGGAGGGTATATGACTTTCTCGGCCGTGCTGACTTCCGATAAAGTGGCGGACTGTATTTCTTCACACGAGCCGCATGCTTTTATGCACGGACCTACTTTTATGGGAAATCCGCTTGCCTGTGCGGTGGCTTGCGCTTCTGTCAATCTACTTTTGTCCAGTGGATGGAACGAGAAGGTGAAGCGCATAGAGGTACAGTTGCGGGAGGAACTGCTACCGGCTGCCGGATTGCCTCAGGTGGCAGATGTACGTGTACTAGGGGCTATCGGAGTCATCGAAATGAAGAATCCGGTGGATATGGCATGGATGCAGCGCCGGTTTGTGGAAGAAGGTATCTGGGTACGTCCGTTCGGACGACTGGTATATATCATGCCTCCGTTTATTATCAGCAAGGAGGAACTGACAAAGCTGACTTCCGGCTTGCTGAAGATTGTAAGAGAAATAACTTGTTAAAGAAAGAAAGGAATGGAAACGATGGTTTCATCGGATAATTTATATAGCCGGACGCTCGATGCGCTGGATGAGGCTGGCAATCTGCGTACACTGTCGCAGGCGGAACATCAGGGAAAATGGATCTGGAAGGAGGGCAAGCGTATGCTGAATCTTTCTTCGAATGACTATCTGGGACTGGCTGCCGACACTGCGCTGCGTGACGAGTTTATGCGCACGCTTTCGGAACGTGATTTTCTGTTCTCGTCGTCGTCGTCGCGCCTGCTGACCGGTAACTTTACCGTATACGATGAGTTGGAACGGATGCTTGCCGAGATGTTCGGAGCAAGCGGTGCACTGGTCTTTTCGAGCGGTTATCACATGAATGCAGGAATACTTCCCGCCGTGGCTGATGCGCATACGCTGATTCTGGCAGACAAGCTGGTACATGCCAGTCTGATTGACGGAATCCGGCTGTCGGCGGCACGGTGCATCCGTTATCGTCATCAGGATTACGGGCAACTGGAGGCTTTGCTTGCCAAGAGTTATAAAGACTACGAACGGATCATTATCGTGACGGAGAGTATTTTCAGTATGGATGGAGATGTGGCTCCTCTCGACCGGTTGGTGGACTTGAAAAAGCGTTATCCCGGTGTGATGCTGTATGTGGATGAGGCCCATGGTATCGGTGTACGTGGCAGAAGCGGACTGGGTGTGGCCGAGGAACAAGGATGTATGAAGGATATTGACTTTCTGTGCGGTACGTTCGGTAAGGCGTTGGCTTCGGTCGGAGCGTATGTGGTGTGCAGTGAGGTAATGCGCTCATTTCTGGTTAACCGGATGCGGACATTTATCTTTACGACAGCACTTCCTCCGCTGAATGTGGCATGGACAAAGTTTATCCTGTCGCGTCTGGGAGGCTGGAACGACCGTCGGGAACGACTGGCTGAGGCGGCTCTTCGGGTGCAGGCAGCTGTCCGGGGGGCAGGTTGTGAGTGCCCTTCCTCAAGTCATATTGTTCCTTTTATTGTGGGTGAGAGCAATCAGACCATCCTGAAAGCGGAAGACATGCAGCGGAAAGGATTTTATGTGCTGCCGGTTCGTCCGCCTACGGTTCCCGAAGGAACTTCCCGATTGCGTATCTCGCTGACGGCAGCTGTCACAGAAGAGGAAGTGGACAGTTTATGCCGTGAGTTGTAAAGATTATGAACGTTTAAAAAACACTGGTACGAATGCATGAAAAAACTTCAGCATGTTTTAAGAAAAACATCAGCATATTTTTCCGAAAACATCAGCATATTTTTTTTTAATATCAGCATGTTTTTTTGCATGTCTGCCGAATGACTGAAAATGAAGCAATTATTTATAAAAAAAGAAAATAGTCCACGCCTGCTTCTTTTCTTTGCTGGATGGGGAAGCGACGAGAATCTGTTCCGCCGTACGGTGGCGGAAGGGTACGACTGTCTGCTCTGCTTCGATTACCGTACGCTGGAGTTCGATTATTCTTTGCTGGATGGTTATCGTGAAATCAGACTACTTGCCTGGTCGATGGGAGTATGGGTAGCCGGACAGATTCTTTCGGGGCGTACTTATCCCTGGGAGATGAAACTGGCTGTCAACGGTACGCCTTTCCCGATAGATGACCGGCGAGGAATAGCGGAAGCGGTTTTTCACGGTACACTGGAGAATTTTTCGGATGCTGCGCTGGCGCGTTTTCGCCGGAGAATATGTGGCGGTGCGGGACAGGTGAAGGAGTTTCTTTCGCATCAGCCTTACCGTACGACGGAAGAGCTGGGAGCGGAACTGGCTGCTTTGGAGCATGAGGTCGGGAAGGTTCAGCCTGCGGCTTTTGTGTGGGACAAGGCAATCATCGGTTTGTGTGACAAGATTTTTATTCCGGCAAATCAGCGTGCCGCATGGACTGGCACAGAGGTGATGGAGGTGGAAGCAGAACATTATGATACTGTGTTGTTCGACCGCCTGCTGGAAGGAAAGGGGGAAGAATGGACAAGACGTTGATTCGCCGCCGTTTTGCCAAGGCTGTGGGCAGTTATTCCATACGGGCGGATGTACAGCGGCAGATTGCTTATCACATGGCTGATGCGATAGGCAAGTATATCCCATCGGGGGGACGGCGTAACGTGCTGGAGATTGGTTGTGGAACAGGCATGTTTACCCGTGCCTTTCTGCATCGTGCTACTCCCGAACGCTTGTTGCTGAACGACTTGTGTCCCGAAGTGGAACCGTATCTTACCGATTTGCTTGCCAATAAGAGGATTCATTTTGCTGCATCCGATGCAGAGGCGCTGAATTTCCCGTCGGGGCAGAATCTGATTGTGTCGTGCTCTGCCATTCAGTGGTTCGACCAGCCGGAGAAGTTTCTGGCAGGCTGTCGCAAGCTCCTGACGGCCGATGGTTATCTGGCTTTCAGTACGTTTGGCCCTCAGAATGTAAAAGAGGTGGTATCGCTTACTTCGGATACGCTTCCTTACCGTTCGCTGAAGGAGCTGACAGATGTATTGTCGGCTGAATATCAGATTGTGTACAGTCGGGAGGAAAAGCTGAAATTGTCTTTTACTTCACCGCTGGAGGTACTGAAGCATCTGAAGGAAACGGGAGTGACGGGCATACGTCAGCAGAGCTGGACAAGGGGAGAACTGAACGATTTCTGCCGCCGTTATAAGGAACTGTATGCAGCACCCGACGGAACTGTTCCGCTGACTTATCATCCTATTTATATGATTTGTAAAAAGTAAAATGTAATAATATGAAAGACAATGTTTTTTTTGTGAGCGGCATTGATACCAATGTCGGAAAGAGTTATGCTACCGGTTATCTGGCAAAGACATGGAACGAACAAGGCGTGCGTACGATTACGCAGAAATTTATTCAGACGGGGAATGTCGGTATGTCGGAGGATATCGAACTGCATCGCAAGATTATGGGAACCGGTCTGCTGCCGGAAGATGAAAGTGGACTGACCATGCCTGAAATATTTACTTATCCCTGCTCGCCTCACTTGGCTGCCGAAATAGATCATCGTCCGATTGATTTCGACAAGATAGAAAAGGCCACCCGCCAGTTGAGCGAAACCTATGACGCGGTCTTGCTGGAAGGAGCAGGCGGACTGATGGTCCCGCTTACCCGCGACTTGCTGACAATCGATTATGTGGCACAGAAAAACTATCCGTTGATTTTTGTGACTTCGGGGAAACTGGGAAGCATTAATCATACTTTGTTAAGTCTGGAAGCGATTACTCGTCGGGGTATTCGCCTGCATACCGTGGCTTATAATCTTTTCCCGGAAGAAGACGATGATATTATCCGTCGGGATACAGAAGCCTATATCCGTGACTTGCTGGCAAAGGAATATCCGGAAACTCATTTCGTGGTTATCCCGAAATTATAACTATAAGCACATATACTTTAAATGGAAAAATCTCCTGCCTTGGTTCATGCTAATTACAGGACTGAGGCAGGAGATTTTCATTTAGTAACTTACAGATACAAATAAGGCTGTTTCATCTTTGATATTGAAACAGCCCCTTTCATCTTTTTCCTGGGTGGACCTGGAGGGAATCGAACCCTCGTCCAAACAAGGAAGCCATATGCTTTCTACATGCTTATCTCTGCCTTCGGTTTTCGTGCATAAGCAAGACCAGAGCCACCCACTTATACCTTAGTCCCTAAAATTTCATTTCAGCCTCGGAACCCGACTGAAACTATTCCCGAATTTGCTGTGCCGCTTGACCAAACGCTTCGGAACAAGAGCTTTTGAGCGACATCTCGTTTCCATCACTGTGACGGAAATAAAGCTAATCTACTATTCTTCGATTAAGCAGCGAGAGCATAATTTTCGTTGCCAGATAATTGTTCAGTAACTGAGATTATAGTGCAAATCACTGACGCACTGCATGCTTACATACCACATCTCTCGCTGTCAAATCCAGTCAAGCCCAAGCATGTGATAATTATTGTGCACAAAGATAGGAAATATTTGTGATTTCGCCAAAATATAAGGGATTTTACGTATTTTAAACACACGGCTCTTTCATTTAAAACAACCTCTATAATCCTTGTTATTCTCCGAAAA
>DXLM01000048.1 GCA_019414725.1 Bacteroides sp. | reverse complement strand
CGGTTCTATTGTTTAACTTTTAATTTTTCGGTAAAAATTTACCGAAGTATTGTTACAGATAATCTATGAGAAGCGTACAAAAACAAATCAGCTTATTATTAATCTTATTAATAAGCTCTTCACTAAATGTTCTAGCACAGAACAAAACGATTACCGGTACGGTAAGAGATGCTAATGACGTAGTTATCGGAGCCTCCGTCACAATCAAAGGCAACAAATCACTTGGTACCATCACTGACATAGAAGGTACATATAGTATTTCCGTTCCAGAATCAGCTCAGGAATTAATCTTTTCTTATGTGGGATATGAAACCCAAATTGTTCCTATAAAAGGGCGTACAACAATTAACATTACTTTATCAGAAAGCAGCCAAATGCTGGATGAAGTTGTTGCTATTGGATATGCAAAGGTACAACGCAAAGACCTAACTGGAGCTATTTCTTCAGTTGGAGGAAAAGAACTTGCGAATGTTCCTGTAACCACAGCTATGCAAGCCTTACAAGGAAAAGCAGCAGGTGTCAATATTGTAACAGCTAGTGGTGCTCCAGGGGCAAGTGCCAATATTACTATTCGAGGTGGTATGTCTCTTACTCAAGGGACAGAACCACTTTATATTGTCGATGGATTTGAAATGGGAGATGCACTCGATAATATTGATATTAACGATATTGAAAGTATAGATGTCTTAAAAGATGCTTCATCAACAGCCATTTATGGTGCACGTGGCTCCAATGGTATCATTGTAATAACAACAAAATCAGGTAAAAAAGGTAAAACACAAATTTCATACAATACATATTTTTCGTTTGACAAATTAGCAAAAAAACTAGATATGCTAAATAACGTAGAAGAGTATGTAAAATATCAATATGAATTTGCTGCTATGCGAGAAAATGCGTTAACAGCATACTCTAATGTATACGATAATGCCATAGGAATTGATCAAGATGACTTTTATACAGGAGCCTATGAACGCATCGCAAATCGTTATTCAGGAACAGAAGGTATTAACTGGCAAGAAGAAGTTTTTGGAGGATCAGCTATGACACAAAGTCATAATGTAAATATCTCAACAGGAACAGAAAAGACTCAAGTCATGTTAAGTTATAATTATAATGGACAAGATGGTCTTTTAGCAAATCACTCCTCTAACAAAAGTTCATTCCGTGCAAAAATCAATTCAGAATTATATAAAGGAATCCGACTAGACGTAAATACAATGTTTTCTAATAAAAGTACCGATGGAGGTGGTAAATACGACGGTATGCGAAATGTACTGTTGCAACCCATTCACGGAGGAACGCTTTTTACACAAGACGAATTGTTGTACACTCAAACATATCCAGACTATACTAGCATGGATTCTGCATTCAATACGCCTAATCCTTTAGTACAGAATAATGCTTCAACCTCTAACAGTCGGTCTCGTCTATTCAGCGTAAATGCCGGAATTGAATTCGATTTTCTTAAATACTTTACATATAGAGTGGCAGGAAGTTATACCTGGTCAAACTCAAAATCGACATCCTTTGCCGATGAAAATTCTACATCTTATATCATGGATCCCGAGAATACAGGTATAAATGGAAGTATTGGGAACAAAGAATCTTACAAATATCAAATTACAAATACATTAAATTATAATCAGACATTTGCCCAAAAGCATAAAGTTAATGTATTGCTAGGACATGAAGTCACCTACTCTGAGTCAGAGAAAAATTCAATGAAACTCAGAAAATTCCCGTATCCTAACCATGGATTGGACCAGATTGACCAAGCAGAAGTCTATGAAAAAGATGCAGGTCATTCGCATAGCGGTATGGTTTCTGCTTTCATCCGTGCCAATTATACGTTTGACGAACGATACTTGTTTACAGCAACTTTACGAGGCGACGGATCTAGTAAATTTGCACCGGCAAACAAATGGGGCATATTCCCTTCAGTTTCAGCAGCATGGCGTATATCAGAAGAAGCTTTCTGGAAAGGTCATCAAATAGAAAATATCATAAACAACATGAAATTACGTATTGGTTACGGTACAACCGGTAACAATGGTATCGGAGACCGTCTATACGTTACGAGCATTCAGCAAACCAGCTACCCGATTAATAGTGATGCAGGAAATTCTGCCTATTTGCCTGGAGAAACTTTAGGTAACAAAGACTTGAAATGGGAAACATTAATCTCGACCAACGTCGGACTTGATTTATCATTTTTCAACAGCCGCATCAACTTTACAGCAGAATGGTATAACAATCAATCTAAAGATTTACTAATGCAATGCGTTATTCCTAGTTCTACCGGCTATAAAAACCAATACCAAAATGTGGGAAAAATGCGAAACCGTGGATGGGAATTCACTTTAAACACTGTAAACGTACGCACAAAAGATTTTAGCTGGACTAGTGATTTAAACTTGTCATTTAACTCATCACATGTTGAATCACTTGAAGAAGGGCTGAATGAAAAAACATTTGCAGTAGGAAACAGCCGCTCTGGAATGGTTACTTACTATGCTACTGTAGGACAAGGGCTAGGAGATATGTATGGATATGTCTATGAAGGTGTTTATACAACGGAAGACTTTATAGAAAGTAAAGATGCCGATGGAAATACAGTCTTCACCTTGCACGACGGAGTAGTAAGACCATCGGAAGGAAGTGTTCAACCAGGCGATATAAAATATGCAGCCGACGATGTAGATGAAAACGGAAACCCTATCTTCACAAGAAAAAATGTAAAAATCGGTAACGGTACACCGACTTGCATAGGTGGTTTCAACAATAGCTTCAGCTACAAGGGGTTCGACTTAAGCGTCTTCATGAAATTTGCCCTTGGACAAGACATCTACAATGCTACAAAACAAAGTATGTCACCATATGCACAATTCCAAAACATTCCAACCGAGTTTAATAACTATTACCGTGTAATTGATCCGGCTACAGGAAAAAAAGCTACAACATTAGCCAGATTAAAAGAACTGAATCCTAGTGAAAGCAACCGTTTGTGGAGTTTGAGCCTCAACAATGCTACCAGCGGATTTTATCCATCTTCATATTACGTAGAAGACGGTTCATACCTGCGTATCGCACAAGTGACATTAGGCTACACATTCCCTAAAGCATGGACAACAAAAGTAATGATTTCAAATGCCCGAATCTATTTCACGGCTAACAACTTAGCCACAATTTGCGGATATTCTGGCTACGACCCTGAAGTAAAATCAGCAAATGACAATGTGGTTTGTACTCCTGGATATGACAGCTCCATGTATCCACGTTCCAGAAGCTATGTTATAGGTCTTAATTTAACATTCTAAAAAACTGATACAATCATGAAAAATATAACATCAACATTAAGAAGAAAACTAATTTTATCAGCATTAGTAACAGTCTCATTAAGCTTAGGAACAAGTATGACATCTTGTTCTGACTGGTTAGAAATGGAAGCTTATACTAGCGATGATATAGAAACCACTTTCAGTGATGAGGTTAGAGCTGATAAATTTGTACAAGGTTGTTACCGTGGATTGATACATAACGAAATGTTTTACCAATTAGGTATGGGAGAAACAGTTATGCACTCATGCGAAGATGGCTCTACAAATAATAGCAAATATATGATGTGTAATTACAAATTTGATGCTTTAATTCCCGCAACAGTAACTACTATTTACAAAGAACAATATCGTATTATTGAAGCGACCAATATTGCCATCTCAAATTTAAGCAAAATGCCAGAAACTGAAAAACGCAATCAATTATTAGGTGAAGCCATCTGTATCAGAGCATTTTGTTACTTAAACTTAATCCGCATATATGGAGATGTACCTGCTGTTTACACTCCTTTAGAAGAAATGGATCCTAACGATGAAAATACATTTTATCCTAAGCGTTCATCACGTGATGAAATTTATGACAAAGTTATTTCAGAAGTGCAAAGTGTTATTGACTGGCTACCTTGGTTTGAAGAAAGCGACTATCAGACTCCTGAACGTATAACTAAGCAAGGAGCTTATGCATTATTAGCTCGTTTAGCTCTTTATGCAGGAGGGTACTCACTCCGTTGGAATCTAGAAACTAATGATCCAGCTACACTCAAGATGGCTCGTCGTGATGATGCAACCCGAGTAAAAGAACTTTACCAAATAGCAGATAATGCTTGCTTCCAAATTATAAACCACGGAAGTAACTCGTTAGTACAAGCTCATGAAGACATGAGTGGTTTCCAATATCTATGGTACAATCACTGCCAAAGAAATTTCGCAGCCACCAATACAGAAATATTATGGGAAACAGCACAATATGGTGACGTAACAAATTCTCAATTTACAACTTATGCTCAGCCTGGTTCACGAGGTGGTAAATATGGCTCATTGAAAGCTATGCAATTCATGTTACCCACATATTACCTATCATTCAATCCCAAAGATACACGCCGCGATGTTTCATGTACCTCATATAGCATTTATTTCCTAGAAAAAGGAAGTGCTAATGACACTTGGGTTGATGTAGGAACAACTTACTCTTGCATAATGCCGGGCAAATTCCGTCTTTCATGGTGCGTTGCCCCTCAATCAAATAAACAACGTAACCTAGATATTCCTATTTTCCGTTACGCAGATGTATTACTAATGTATGCTGAAACTCAAAACTATTTAAACAACGGTCCTACTCAGGCTGCCAAAAACGCACTACAAGAAGTACGTAACCGTGCAGGTGTCGGTGAAGAGCTTACAATCCCTAATGAACAGGAGGCTTTTGATGATGCTATTGTACAAGAGCGTAAATGGGAATTTGCTACAGAATTTACATTACGCACCGACTTGATACGTATGAATCGACTAACAAAAGAGTTAGCTAAAACTAAACAAGCAATGAAAGATTTATCAGATCGTAAAAATGAATATGCAAATATACCTACATATCGTTTATACAAATTTCATATAGATGCTCAAGAATACGGAGATAAATTTCTTGCTGTTGATTACATAGATTTAACAGATCCATCAGAAATTGAGGTTGTAAAGAATGTACCTACAGCCAAAGAAGAATATGATGCTTTCCAAGAGAAAATATTAAATATAGTAAAAGCACATAATATTGAGGTCAGCAATGGTGACAAATGGTATCCTGTAAATATGTTTGAAGCATATACTAGCACTTTTAATGGCAATTCCCGTAAAATGGTCGGATTCAGAGCAGGATTCAACACATTACAAATAGGAAAAATCATTTATACCCTACCTACCGGATCTGCTGAAAATGGTGGAAAATATCCAACATGGATTGAATCTGCAGATGGAAGTGACGGACTATATTATGGTTTTCAAGAAAATAAATCAGAATTATGCCCATTTGCAGCAAAAAGTCCTGGACATCCATTAGTTGACAATCCTAATTTAACACAATTGCCTGGATACTAAAAATATCTTTTTCAAAAGAAAATTTTTAATTATATCCAAAGCTATCATTAGTAAAATGAGAATATAAAATAGTCCTATCATGCTTCACATTTAGAAGTAATGATAGGACTATTAAATTATCAGTTCCCCTCCTCTATAAAAAAGAAGTATCCATCTTATTTTAAAGCTAATTTCCTAGGAAATGAACATATTCCTAGTTTAGACAAGTTCTATCCCCCTCACTCATTTAAGATGTTTCTGAATCCATTTCAACTGTCCATATTCCGTATCATCTGAGGTCCAATGCTCGTTTATAGGAGTAATAAGAGCATCTTTCGGACAATCGAGCACATTGTAAACAATATAGCTGGTAGTAGGAGGACAAGTATCATCATTATACCCCCAGGTAATATATACCGGAACTTTTATCTGCTTTGCAAAATTTACAACGTCATAATAAGCTAATGTACTTATTTTTTCGGGAGTATCCATGCCTTTATAGTTTTTGAACAAATGCGGATATCCTCCCGCACGTCCTGCCTTATAACCAGCCATATCACTCAATGCCGGATGATTAGCTACACACGCTGTAACACGCTTATCCAGTCCTGCCGTAACAATAGCAAGCGCTCCCCCTTGACTACCGCCCTGAACTATTACATTTTTTCCATCCCAATCAGGTTGAGAAGTAAGGAAGTCAATAGCACGTACACAACTCATATAGACTTTTTTCATATAATAATTATCCCGGTTGTCTATACCATTAACCAGATAGTTTCCAAAAGCAGACGAAATTTCCTTAAACTCTTCGGTAGACATTTCCGGATTCAAGCCATGAATTTCCATTTCCAGACGGATGCATCCCTCTTCAGCATAATAAATATGACGCTTGGGCTCCTTGATAGTCTTTACTCCAGCTCCCGGAGGGCACAATACCACAGGATATTTCCCTGGAGCTTTTGGACGGGTAAGATAACCGTAAATATACGAACCGGGGCGGAAGCATTGCAGCTTAACCAAATAACAGTCAGCCTTTTCTGTAGAATATTCAGGAGCTGGTTTTATGGTATATTTCAACGGACACCGTGCCGCATCTTCCATATTTTTTTGCCAGAACTGATTAAAATCGTCAGGAAGCTCCGTATATGGTTGCAGCTTCTCGGGAGAGAAACCAACCTTAACGTGATATTTATACGTTTTACCATTCACAACAGCAACCAGACGACAGTCACGGAATCCTGGATTTTTCATCGTTCCGACATTAATGACAGCACGTCCGTTTTTCAGCTTCACGGAGCCAGTTTTATCTGCTGGCATCATATCGCCCCCGAGTTCATATTTCACTTCCACCCCATCCTGAGGAATACCATATTTATAAAACTGAACTTCTACTTGAGCCTTTTCTCCCATTTTATACAACCAGTCAGCATGATCGGGTACTGTTACCCATAATACATCACTTCGATAAGGATAATTCTCGGCGGTAGAAGAGAGAGCTGAAAACATAAATGCACAAATAAAACCTCCCTTCAAGAATAAAGACTTTACGTTTTTCATATCTATACCAATTGATTCGGTTGAACAATATTTTACCAATAGCAAAAATACATCAAAACACTTGTACTGATGTTTACTTTTTAGACATTGAAGTGTAATAACTCACCAAGATCTTCTACTATTGTATACTATTTACCGTCAAAATCAAAAAGGATAGATACAAAAAAGGACCGTATCATAGTGCGTATAGAGCAATGATACGGTCCTTTTTACTGTTGGAACAGTCAGTATTTTATTTCACAATACTTAATTCTGATAATAAATACGTTTTACACGATTCGATACACTTGTCAAAATTTCATAAGGAATCGTATTGAGCTTATCTGCTAATATTGTTACAGGTAATTCATCACCAAAAATAATAGCTTTATCCCCTTCCTTACAATCAATATCTGTCACATCGATCATGCAGACATCCATACAGATATTTCCGACATAAGGAGTCTTCTGACCGTTTACCAGACAATAAGCATTACCATTTCCTAAATGTCTGTTCAAACCATCAGCATATCCAATAGGGATTGCAGCAATACGTGAATTACGTGTCAGAATTCCCTTCCGGCTATATCCTACAGTTTCATCTGCCGGAACATCGTGTATTTGCAAGATAGTTGTTTTCAAGGTACCAACATTATGCAGAATTTTATTAGTAAAAGGATCTATACCATATAATCCTATGCCTAAACGAACCATATCAAACTGTGCACCCGGATAACGTTCGATACCAGCTGTATTACAAATATGACGCAAAATTTTATGACTAAATCCTGCTTGCAGCTCAGCAGAAGCATTCTCGAAAGTTTCAATTTGCCGGCGAGTAAACGAATCAAAGCGTTCGGCATCACTACCTACCAGATGAGAGAATACAGAACGAGGAATTACAGCCGACTGACGATGTAAACGATCTACCAAGGCTGGGATTTCTTCAGGAGCAAATCCTAACCGATGCATACCCGTATCAATCTTGATATGTATCGGGAAATTGGAAACGCCTTCACGTCCGGCAGCCTTAATCAATTCTTCAAGCAAGTGAAAACTGTACACTTCCGGCTCCAGTTTGTAGTCGAACATGGTTTTAAATGCCGTAAGTTCCGGATTCATAATGATTATAGAACTATTAATTCCAGCCTTACGCAAGTCTGCTCCTTCATCGGCTACTGCCACAGCCAGATAATCTACACGGTGATCCTCCAGCGTCTTCGCTATCTCAAACGAACCTGCTCCATAAGCAGAAGCTTTAACCATACATACCATTTTTGTATCTGGCTTAAGCTTATTACGATAATAATTCAGATTGTCGACCAAAGCCTCAAGATTAATCTCAAGAATCGTTTCGTGCACTTTCAACTCCAACAAATCTGTAATATCATCGAAATGGAACACACGAGCCCCTTTTATTAACACCACTTCATTGCGCAACGAAGATAAGATACCCGATTCTATCAATTCAGCAGTTGTACGGAAAAAGCGTTTATCGATTTCAAATCGTGAAGCCGCAGCAGATATTTCTTCACCTACTCCTATTATACGGTCTACCTTACGGCTATGTACCAAATCGGCTACCTGACGATAAAGCAATTTACTAGGTTGTCCACTCTCCAAAATATCTGATAAAATAAGCGTACGCCGACGACCTTTATCTTCTGTACGGCGGGCCATGAAATCAAGAGCAATGTCCAGTGAAGCAAAATCAGAATTATAACTATCGTTTATTAAAACACAACCATTCTTGCCTTCCTTCACTTCCAGACGCATGGCAACTGGTTCCAAATGAGCCATCCGTTCGGCAATATCCTCAGGAGAAACCATCAGATACAATGCCACAGCAAGAGCATTTAATGAATTTTCAATGGACGCATCATCTATAAAAGGAATGCGGTACTCCTTCAAAAAGCCCAGATAGCGATATTTTACGGTAGTTCCGGTATCATCCTTTTCTATTTTTTCAATGAACAATGGACGTTCATTATCCTTCATCGACCAGGCTATCTCACGAGATGTAAACAGTGACTTCGAAACACAACTGCTTATCAACTCATTATCACCATTATAAATAATGACATCACAGTCTTTGAAAAGCTGCAGCTTTTCCATACATTTACCCTGCAAAGAAGAAAAATTCTCCTGATGTGCCCAACCGATATTTGTCAACACTCCGATAGTAGGCTGAATGATAGGCTGTAATGCTTCCATTTCACCCATTTCTGAAATTCCAGCCTCAAATATACCCAACTCAGTATGTTCGTTCATCATCCATACAGACAAGGGTACTCCTATCTGTGAGTTATAACTACGAGGTGAACGGGTAATTACTTTTTCAGGACTTAACAGTTGATAAATCCATTCCTTCACCACTGTTTTTCCATTACTTCCGGTAATACCTACAACAGGAACCTGGAACTGTTCACGATGTTTGGCAGCCAGACGCTGCAAAGCTTTCAGTGTATTTCCAACTTGCAAAAAATTGGCGTCAGCATAATGAGACAACTGCTCTGGCACATCAGTTACCACAAAATTTCTCACCCCTCTGGCGTAAAGTTCCGGTATGTATTTATGTCCGTCATTACGCTTTGTTTTTAAAGCGAAAAATAAAGTTTCTTCCGGAAAACACAATGAACGGCTATCCGTAAGAATCCAGTCAATAGTTGCCTGGTGTTTTCCTATTCTCTCAGCTCCAATGACGGAGGTTATTTCTTCAATCGAGTTTGACATAATGTTATTTCATTTTGTACGTCTAAGTACGGTAATTTTTCTTTTAACCTTTCTATCTTTAACATTATTTGACTTAGAAAAGTATAATAAGCTTCCGATTTTGCATTGAAAGGACGGTGGTCAAGCCCCTTTTTTATTTCTTGCCATTCCTTCATTATATGCAACGTTTCTGTTGTGAAAAAGCACTCACAAAAACATTCCCAGATATAGTTTATGGCAAGCTGGCTCGGATGAAGCATATCATCGGCATAAAAACGATAATCACGCAATTCGTCCAACAGAATCTCATATGACGGAAAATAATGACAATATGAAAACTTCTGACATATTTTTTCGATTGCCAGCAAAAGTACTGCCTTACTTAACTGATTGCCATGTAAGCCGTCTTTCGCATGACGTATCGGGCTAACCGTAAACAAGATCTGTACCTCCGGATTCACCAAGCGAATCTTTTCAAGTAAAGAAATATAAACTGATACGATTTCGTCTACATCCAACAGACGCCGTACAAACAATTTATCTGGCAGTTTATGGCAGTTTCCAACAACTTCTCCAGTTTCTTTCCATTCATAAACCCGTGCAGTTCCCCAAGTAATAATCAGCCAGTTAGCCTTACCTAACGTAGCACTTCCCTTTATCATGCGGAAGTTGATTTTATTCAGACACTCTAACTTGTCTGATGAAGAAAAAGAACTATGATGCATCAGACTATACCAAATTCCTTTGTCAAAGCGTAAGTCGTCCTCACCATATACCTTTTCATCCAATAATAGAGATATGGACTTTGCTATTGAAAAAGGATTATATAAAATGCCAAAAGGATTTATGTCACAATTAAACTTATTATCTACCAATAGTTTTCCTATATTTTCCGAGAAACAAGACCCCCATGACATAAGTAAATCCGAATGACAAATTTTAGATTGTCCGACCGGCAATTCTACTTTTGTTCTAAACTCCATAAGCAAACATTGTTCATTATTTTTTGTGCAAATGTAAACACAATACACATATTTATCGTATTTTTGTGAAATTAATATTGAATAAAAACCGGATGGAACAACCCATTTCTTACGAATTGTTGAATAAAATAGATAGCCCGGAAGATTTGCGTCATCTTCCTATCGAGTCTTTACCTGAGGTCTGTCGGGAGCTCAGGGATAAAATCATTGATGAACTTTCTCGCAATCCCGGGCATTTTGGTTCAAGTTTAGGAGTAATAGAATTAACTGTTGCACTTCATTATATATTCAATACCCCCTATGACCGCATTGTATGGGACGTAGGACATCAGGCGTACGGACATAAGATACTGACTGGACGTCGTGACCGTTTCTGTACAAACAGAAAACTAAACGGTTTATGCCCTTTTCCCTCACCGTCAGAAAGCGAATATGATACGTTTACCTGTGGACATGCATCCAACTCTATCTCCGTAGCTCTAGGCATGGCTGTTGCTGCGGCCCGCAAAGGTGAAGAAAACCGCCATGTAGTAGCCGTAATCGGGGATGGTTCGATGAGTGGCGGGCTGGCTTTTGAAGGATTGAATAATGCGTCTTCTACTCCCAACAATTTGCTGATTATCTTGAACGATAACAACATGGCGATCGATCGGAGCGTAGGAGGAATGAAACAATATCTGCTAAATCTCCAAACATCAGAAGGATACAACCGACTGAGATATAACATCTCAAAGAAGCTACATCAGTGGGGAGTTCTGAATGAAGAACGCCGGAAAAGCTTAATCCGTTTCAACAATAGCCTGAAATCTGTTCTTACCCAACAACAGAACATTTTTGAGGGAATGAATATCCGCTACTTCGGTCCAGTAGACGGACACGATGTTTTTGCTCTGGCAAAAGTACTGAAAGAAATTAAGGACATGAAGGGACCGAAACTACTTCATATCCATACAATCAAAGGCAAAGGATTCAAACCTGCGGAAGAAGCAGCCACCATCTGGCATGCTCCAGGCATATTCGATAAAGAAACTGGAGAAAGAATCGTAAATGATACAAGTGGTATGCCACCTTTATTCCAGGATGTGTTTGGCAAAACCTTACTGGAACTGGCAAAAAAGAACGACAAAATTATTGGAGTGACTCCAGCCATGCCTACTGGCTGTTCTATGAATATCTTAATGAAAGCTATGCCCGACCGTGCATTCGATGTAGGCATTGCCGAAGGACATGCCGTAACTTTTTCGGGAGGTATGGCCAAAGAGGGATTACTGCCTTTCTGTAACATTTACTCCTCGTTCATGCAACGGGCATACGACAATATTATCCACGACATAGCCATACAGAAACTGAATGTAGTGTTATGCCTAGACCGTGCTGGCTTAGTAGGAGAAGACGGTCCAACGCATCATGGCGTATTCGATCTGGCGTATTTACGTCCTATCCCTAACCTAACAATAGCTTCACCTTACGACGAACAGGAACTGCGCCGGCTGATGTATACAGCACAGCTTCCCGACCAAGGTCCTTTTGTTATCCGCTATCCTCGCGGACGAGGTGTGCTGACCAACTGGGAATGTCCACTTAAAGCTGTTGAAGTGGGAAAGGGCAGAAAACTGAAAGACGGTTCCGACCTGGCTGTAATCACAATCGGTCCTATCGGAAATACAGCAGCCAAAGCTATTACAGAAGCCGAGAATACTCATAATTGCAGCATTGCCCACTACGATCTCCGTTTTTTAAAACCACTGGATGAAGCATTATTACACGAGATAGGAAAAAAATTCTCACGTATCATCACAATAGAAGATGGAGTGCTCAAAGGTGGAATGGGAAGTGCTGTTCTGGAATTTATGTCAGACAATAACTACACCCCTATGGTAAAGCGTATGGGTATTCCTGACCATTTTATACAACATGGTCCTGTAAATGCTCTTTACTCCATTTGTGGTATCGATCAAACAGGTATATATAATACATTAATTCATATTCTGAACTCATGAAGATTATCATTGCCGGCGCAGGAGCTGTAGGAACACACCTGGCCAAACTCTTATCAGGTGAGAAACAAGATATTATCCTTATGGACGACGACGAAGAAAGACTGGGAAAACTAGGCAGTAACTTCGATCTGCTCGCCGTCAACATACCCCCTACTTCGATTTCAGGATTGAAAGAAGCGGGAGTAGCAGGTGCAGACTTGTTTATCGCCGTAACTCCGGATGAAAGCAGGAATATGACCGCATGTATGCTGGCTACTAGCCTGGGAGCCAAAAAGACAGTTGCACGAATCAATAACTACGAGTATCTGCTTCCTAAGCATAAAGAGTTTTTTGCCAAACTGGGAGTCGACTCCCTAATTTATCCGGAAATGCTGGCAGCGAAAGAAATTGTAGATGCCGTAAAGATGAGCTGGATTCGTCAATGGTGGGAGTTCGCTGGAGGAGCATTAGTTTTACTCGGAACCAAGATGAAAGAAACAGCAGAAATTCTGAATGTACCTCTGCATGAGTTGGGAGGAAGAAATATCCCTTTCCATATTGTTGCAATCAAACGTGGCAGCGAAACAATCATTCCCCGAGGTGATGATACTATTATTTTGAATGACATCGTATATTTTACAACAACAAAAAAATATATTCCTTATATCCGGAAAATTGCTGGAAAAGAGAATGAAGCTGATATCCGCAACGTGATGATTATGGGTGGAAGTCGTATAGCCGTACGTACCGTACAATATATGCCCGAATACATGCGTACTAAAATCATTGAGAGTGACTTCAACCGATGCAACCGACTTACCGAACTGGTAGATGATAAGGTAATGATTATCAACGGAGACGGACGAGATATGGAACTGCTTCTGGAAGAAGGAATCAAAAATACAGAAGCATTTGTTGCTTTGACCGGAAATTCAGAAACAAATATTCTTGCCTGCCTGGCAGCTAAACGTTTAGGTATAAGCAAAACCGTAGCCGAAGTCGAAAACATAGACTATATCAGTATGGCAGAGAGTCTGGATATAGGTACTGTTATCAATAAAAAATTCATTGCCGCCAGCCATATCTACCAAATGATGCTGGATGCCGATGTATCAAATGTCAAGTGTCTGACATTTGCCAACGCCGATGTAGCAGAATTTACAGTAAAAGCAGGCTCACGCATCACTCGCTCTCAGGTAAAAGATGTGGGCCTTCCTAAAGGAGCTACTATCGGAGGACTCATCAGAAACGGAGAAGGTATCCTGGTTACAGGTAACACCACCATCATGGAAAACGACCACGTAGTAGTGTTCTGTCTGGGAATGATGATCAAGAAGCTGGAAAAATTTTTCAACTAAATTCTAAGCCCAGTTATTTACTCTTTACAAAACGTATTTACATAGTCATTCTATACGAAAGCCTTGCTTTACACAACAAAATAAAGCAAGGCTTTTTTACAACTGACAATCAAACATTTGCTCATTCAACATCAAACCTAAGTATAAGGATAAAAGAAACTATAATGGTATCTGACAATTTTCATAATAGCAATTCTTCTACAATACTTGTTTAGAAAAACAATAAAAAGAAAACTATAAGAATCACTTATTTTTCACTAAATGTCCTTCATGTTCGAAATCTTATAATACGACCGGATTTTCAGAATTACAAGCTATTTGCATTTTGTTTTTTTATACAATCCTATTAAAAAGACTAAAAATAAATCACTATCTTTGCACCCGTTTTCAGATAGGTATATGATGGGTAAACAGGTGAGAAAGGCAACAATATTTTTCTTTGCTTTCCTTATAATGGTCATTATAGGGAATGTCGTTTGTGTACCCGCACAACATACCGACAATACAGCTTCCGTATCCTGCACAACAACTTACAGTGAGATACAGGAACCTCAGTCGCCCATGGAAAAAACCATCCAACACCTATTCTCTCAAAATCATACAGATCTCCCCAATAAGGCAATTATTATACAAAACATCAATACTTACGATTTCAAATCGGTATTACGTAATGTTATATGTTTAGCGGTATATTATAATATCACCGTATATCGAAGTTTTGCCTGTTTCAATCACCCCCCGATAAACAAGACAATTTCCTATTACATTTATACGTTAGAAAAAATATTGATTTAGCCTCTCTATAACGATAGAGATCAGGCTAGATTTTATTCTTTATATATGGTAAAGGGCGTTTTACCATATAGAGAGTGTATATATATACGATTTACAAATATAAAATTCTATTTATGTTTTTCACATTTTTAATTGTTGTCATTCTGACGGCCATAGCCTTAGTAGTAGTCGCAATGACAATCGCAAAGCTTATCGCACCGCGGTCGTTCAATCCACAGAAGGGAGAGCCTTATGAATGTGGAATCCCGACACGAGGGCAATCATGGGTACAGTTTAAGGTAGGATATTACCTGTTTGCCATTCTGTTCCTGATGTTCGATATCGAAACAGTATTTTTGTTTCCGTGGGCAGTAGTAGTCAACGAAGTCGGTACTTATGCCTTGGTGTGTGTGGCATTTTTCTTATTAGTATTAATATTAGGCCTGGCATATGCATGGCGGAAAGGAGCATTGGAATGGAAGTAAAAAAACCAGCAATCCGTTCAATGAAATACGATGAGTTCAAAAACAATGATTACCTGCAACGCATGGTAGATGAACTGAACCGTGACGGTGCCGGAGTAGTCATAGGAACAGTAGACCAACTCATCGAATGGGGAAGAAGCAATTCACTCTGGTCACTGACATTCGGAACAAGTTGTTGTGCCATCGAATTTATGGCATTGGGAGCTGCACGTTACGATATGGCACGCTTCGGATTTGAGGTAACACGTAACTCTCCGCGACAAGCAGACATGATTATGGTTTTAGGAACTATTACCTACAAGATGGCTCCGGTACTGAAACGTCTGTACGACCAGATGGCAGAACCCAAATATGTCGTAGCAGTCGGCGGATGTACCATTTCCGGAGGACCGTTCATTAAATCATATCATGTAGTCAACGGTATAGACAAAATTATTCCGGTCGATGTATATATTCCGGGATGTCCTCCTCGTCCGGAAGCTTTCTATTATGGTATGATGCAGCTGCAGCGCAAAATAAAAGTAGAAAAATTCCTTGGAGGTGTGAACAGACAGGAAAAGAATCCTGATTCACAGAAAGAGAATGGAAAATAATTAACGACAGGAAAACAGCAATTTATGAATATAACTGAAAAAATATCCCGATTAGTTCCGGGAATCACTATTACCGAGCAGGGTGATCAGGTGATAAGTATTCCGGCTGAATCGTTTCATCAAATAGCCGAAACCCTGCGTAATGATCAGGATGAACCGATGGATTTCCTGCGTGATATCGTAGGAATGGACTGGCAGGAAGGTGGTCTGGGAGCACTTTATTATCTGGAATCAAGTAAGACTTATAATCGTATCGTTCTTAAGACTTCAACGACCGATCGTGAAAATCCTTATCTGCCGTCAGTATGTGACCTGTGGAAAACTGCAGAAATCAAAGAACGTGAAGTATTCGACTTCTTCGGTATCCGCTTTCTGAATAACCCGGACATGCGACGTTTATTCCTGCGTGAGGACTGGAAAGGTTATCCATTACGTAAGGACTACGACATGAACTCCAATCCCCTGAATATGGAGAATGAAGAGAATGCAGATATCACCGATGAATATTACCTGAATCCAGACGGAACAATAGCTGATAAGAAAAATATCGTTTTCGGACAACAGGATTTTGTGGTTAACATTGGTCCTCAGCACCCGTCTACTCACGGTGTACTTCGTCTGCGTACTTCACTGAACGGTGAAACAATCAGTAAGGTAGACCCTATCTGTGGTTATATACACCGTGGAATAGAAAAAATGAACGAAAGCCTGACATATCCGCAGACACTGGCTTTGACCGACCGCCTGGATTACCTGAGCGCACATCAGAACCGTCACGCATTGTGTATGTGTATTGAAAAAGCCGCAGGCATCGAGATTTCAGAACGCGCACAGTATATCCGTACCATCATGGACGAACTTCAGCGTATCGACTCTCACTTGTTGTTCTACTCTTGTCTGGTTATGGATATGGGAGGATTAACTCCTTTCTTTTACGGTTTCCGCGAACGTGAAATGATTCTTGACATCTTCGAAGAAACAACCGGAGGACGTTTAATACAAAACTATAACATGATCGGTGGTGTGCAAGCCGACCTGCATCCGGACTTCCAGCGCAAGGTTAAGGAATTTATCAAACATCTGCGTAGTGTCATCAAAGACTATCACGATATATTTACCGGCAATGTGATTGCAACGACCCGTCTGAAAGGAATCGGAGTATTGAGTCTCGAAGATGCTATTTCTTTAGGAGTAACAGGAGGTTCAGGCCGTGCGTCCGGTTGGGCAAACGACGTGCGTAAACATCATCCGTATGCCATGTACGATAAAGTTGACTTCAAAGAAATCACTTATACGGAAGGGGATTCATTTGCACGCTACATGGTACGTATGGACGAGATCATGGAATCTTGCCACATCATCGAACAGCTGATAGACAATATTCCGGAAGGAGAATATCGCGTCAAGACAAAAGCAATCATCAAACTGCCGGAAGGTAATTACTCAGCAGCAGTAGAAAGCAGCCGTGGAGAGTTTGGCGTAATGCTGGAAAGCCATGGAGACAAGAGCCCTTACCGTCTGCATTACCGTTCTACCGGATTGCCGCTGGTACATGCGCTCGACACTGTTTGCAAAGGCAATAAAATTGCCGACCTGATTGCTATCGGAGGAACATTAGACTATGTAATTCCGGATATAGACAGATAATATCTTTATTTATCATTCTTAATTTAAAAAGTATATGTTTTTAGATTATTATAATCTTCAACCGCTTTTCATGGCAATACATTCTGCACTATGCAGCGTAATGCCTGAGGGGCTGGCAATCTTTCTGGAAGGGCTGGTAGTAGGCGTAGTGATTCTGGTTCTTTACGCTGTACTTGCTATCATATTGATTTATATGGAGCGTAAGGTTTGTGCAGCTTTCCAATGCCGTATCGGTCCGAACCGCGTAGGAGGTAAAGGAGGTTTGCTACAAGTTCCAGCCGATGTTATCAAAATATTGACAAAGGAAATTATCAGCCTGAAGAATTCAGACCATTTCCTTTACAATTTGGCTCCGTTTCTCGTTATTCTGGCATCTATTCTGACATTTTCATGTTTGCCATGGAATAAAGGTGGAGAGATTCTTCATATGAACATCGGTATATTCTTTGTTCTGGCCGCATCATCTATTGGAGTTTTGGGTATTCTGCTTGCCGGATGGAGCAGTAACAGTAAATATACCATCATCGGAGCCGTGCGAAGCGGAGCTATGATTATCAGCTACGAACTGTCTATCGGCCTGACCGTATTGACTATGGTTATGCTGAGTGGTACAATGGATATCCAGCAGATAGTAAGCGGACAGGCAGACGGCTGGAATATCTTCAAAGGACATATTCCGGCAATCGCTGCATTCGTTATTTATCTGATTGCCGGTAATGCAGAAGCCAACCGTGGTCCGTTCGACTTGGCCGAAGCAGAACAGGAACTTACTGCCGGTTATCATACCGAATATTCCGGAATGCATTTCGGCTTCTTCTATCTGGCAGAATACCTGAACCTGTTCATTACCGCCGGTATTGCTACAACCCTATTCCTGGGTGGCTGGATGCCATTGCATATAGCTGGTCTGGACGGTTTCAATGCCGTAATGGATTACATTCCCGGAGTAATATGGTTTGTTGGAAAAACTTTCTTTATCGTATTTCTGTTAATGTGGATTCGCTGGACATTCCCACGTCTGCGAATAGACCAGGTTCTTACACTGGAATGGAAATACCTGATGCCGCTTTCACTGGTAGTATTGCTGCTGATGGCATTGTGTAAAGTTTTTGGATTAACATTTTAAGGTAGATAGCTATCAATAAGATATTATGGAAAGTTTTAGTGAATATATAAAAGGTTTTGCTTCAGGAGTAAAAAGCTTGCTGATAGGTATGCGTACCTCTATGAAGGTATTCTGTCAGCCTAAAGTGACCGAGCAGTATCCGGAAAACCGTCATACGACGTTGCACATTCCCGAACGTCATCGTGCTCAGCTTGTTATGCCACACGACGATGAGAATCATCATCACTGCATTGCCTGTGGACTCTGCCAGATGGCCTGCCCAAATGGCACGATTAAAGTCATTTCAGAAATGCGTGAAGATGAGGAAGGAAAAAAGAAAAAGGTTTTAGTGAAATATGAATACAACCTGGGATCGTGCATGTTTTGCGAGTTATGTGTAAACGCATGTCCGCATGGAGCCATCAAGTTCAGCAACGATTTCGAAAATGCTGTATTCGAAAAAGAAAAGCTCCTGCTCACACTAAACCATGAAGGTTCAACACTTGCTAAATAAAAAGGAGAGAATATGGAAATAACACTTCAAGAAATCGTATTCTATGTCGTTGCAGCAGCAATTGCAGTATTTTCCGTACTGGCTGTAACAACAGGAAAAATTTTACGCGCCGCTACCTACCTGCTTTTCGTCCTTTTTGGTACAGGAGCTATTTACGGTGTATTGGGATATACCTTCTTAGGGGCTGTACAGTTAATGGTATATGCCGGAGGTATTGTTGTATTATATGTATTCTCTATCTTGCTGACTCAGTCGGACAAGAATATGAAATATCCGATAAACCGTGGCAAGCTTATCAGTGTATTGCTGACAACGCTTATCGGTGCCGCACTGGTATTATTTTTAATCTTTACAAATGGCTTCGCCCTTAACATCATTCCACAGGGTGTAGAATTACCCGCCCGTGAAATTGGTCTGGCGTTAATCGGAACAGAAAAATATCAGTTTGTTCTACCGTTTGAAGTAGTCAGCATCTTATTGCTGGCATGTATGATTGGTGCCATTCTGATAGCAAGAAAACAAAAATAAAAATTACGACTATGGAATTAGATGTACACGTAATACACTATCTGGTCATCAGTACCATCATGATGTTCTGCGGAATCTACGGATTCTTTACCCGCAAGAACCTGCTTGCCTTGCTCATCTCGGTAGAGCTTATGCTGAACGCAACAAACATCAATTTTGCAGTATTCAATCGTTATCTTTTCCCGGATCATCTGGAAGGTCATTTTTTCAGCTTGTTCGGAATTGCTATCGCTGCGGCAGAAACAGCTGTTGCTATTGCTATTATTATTAATGTATATCGCAATATCAAACAGGTTTTGACTGACGATATTACTGACATGAAAGGATAACTAAAAATATTTTGATTATGGAATATACAATTCTGATACTCGCATTGCCCATACTCAGTTTTCTTATTCTGGCTCTGACGGGTATGTACATGAAGCATCGCATAGCGGGCTTGATAGGCACACTGTCACTGGCAGGTGTTACTATATTAAGCTATCTCACCGCTATCAATTACTTTACAGCTCCGCACACTGCCGAAGGAGTATTCCCGACACTGACTCCATGGAATATCCAGTGGCTTCCTTTTACGGAATCTCTCCACATTGATATGGGTATTTTACTGGACCCCATTTCCGTTATGATGCTGGTTGTCATCTCGACAGTCAGTCTGATGGTACATATCTACTCATTCGGATACATGAAAGGTGAAAAAGGATTCCAGCGCTACTATGCTTTCCTGTCACTCTTTACTTTCTCTATGCTGGGACTTGTACTTGCTACCAACATATTCCAGATGTATGTATTCTGGGAGCTGGTTGGTGTATCTTCTTATTTGCTCATCGGCTTTTACTATACAAAACCGGAAGCCATTGCAGCCAGCAAGAAGGCATTCATTGTGACAAGATTTGCCGATTTAGGTTTCCTCATCGGTATTTTGATTTATGGCTACTACATGCAGACATTCACTTTCACACCCGGTGAAGAACAGCTGATGAAGGCCGGCATGGTACTTCCTTGGGCACTCGGACTGATGTTTGTAGGTGGAGCAGGTAAAAGTGCCATGTTCCCACTGCACATCTGGTTACCCGATGCAATGGAAGGCCCGACTCCAGTCAGTGCATTGATTCATGCAGCCACCATGGTCGTTGCCGGAGTTTATCTGGTAGCTCGCATGTTCCCGCTGTTTATCGGTTTTGCTCCACACACACTGCATATGGTTGCCTACGTGGGAGCATTCACTGCATTCTACGCTGCCTCTGTAGCTTGTGCACAAAGTGACATCAAGCGAGTCCTTGCTTTTTCTACCATTTCACAAATCGGTTTCATGATGGTTGCTCTGGGTGTATGTACAGCCAATAACCCTCATGAAGGAGGCTTGGGATACATGGCAGGAATGTTCCACCTGTTTACTCATGCCATGTTTAAAGCCTTGTTGTTCTTGGGAGCCGGATGTATTATCCACGCCGTACACAGCAATGAAATGTCGACAATGGGAGGACTTCGCAAGTATATGCCTATCACTCACATTACATTCCTCATCGCATGTCTGGCCATTGCAGGTATACCTCCATTCTCTGGTTTCTTCTCAAAAGACGAAATTCTGACAGCCTGCTTCCAGTTCAGTCCGGTTATGGGATGGATAATGACAATTATTGCCGGAATGACGGCATTCTACATGTTCCGCTTGTATTATGGTATCTTCTGGGGAACTGAAAATAAGGAACTTCATGCAGCACATACTCCGCACGAAAGTCCTTTGACAATGACTTTCCCGTTAATGTTTCTAGCAGCCATAACTATTGTATGTGGCTGGATATTGCCTTTCGGACACTTTGTATCTGCCAATGGCGAAGCATACGATATCCACCTTAATGCACAAGTAGCCGCAACAAGTATTATCGTTGCTGTAATAGCTATTCTTCTCGCTACCTGGATGTATGCACGCGAAAAACAACCCGTTGCCGACATGCTGGCAGCACGTTTCAGTACATTGCACCGTGCAGCTTACAAACGCTTCTATATGGACGAAATCTGGTTGTTTGTTACAAAGAAGATTATCTTCCGCTGTATATCTACCCCACTTGCCTGGTTCGACCGTCACGTTATCGACCAGTTCATGAACTTCATGGCCTGGAGTGCCAATGCAGCAGGCGAAAGCGTACAACCTCTGCAAAGTGGTAAAGTTCAAAGCTACACCATGTGGTTCTTGGGAGGAGTTATAGTATTAACTATCATGTTATTAGTATTATGAATATATTAAGTCTTTTTGTTTTAATTCCTTTACTCATGTTGCTGGGATTGTGGATTGCCCGCAATGTGAATCAGGTAAGAGGAGTAATGGTAGCCGGCTCTACATTGTTGTTAATTCTTGCTGCCTACCTGACAGTATCTTATATAGGACTGCGAAACGGAGGAGCTACAGACGAAATGCTGTATACAGACAGCATTGTCTGGTACGCCCCATTACATATAGCTTACTCGGTAGGAGTAGACGGAATCTCTGTTGTCATGCTTCTTCTGAGTTCCATCATTGTATTTACAGGAACGTTTGCATCGTGGAAGCTCAAACCGCTGACTAAAGAATATTTCCTTTGGTTTACGCTGTTAAGTACCGGAGTTTTCGGTTTCTTTATCTCTACCGACCTGTTTACCATGTTTATGTTCTACGAAGTTGCCTTGATTCCGATGTATCTGCTTATCGGCGTATGGGGCAGCGGTAAAAAAGAATATGCAGCCATGAAGCTGACCCTGATGCTGATGGGAGGATCTGCTTTCCTGCTTATCGGTATTTTAGGAATCTTCTATGGTGCCGGAGGTGAAACCATGAATATTCTGGAAATAGTCAAACTTCAGATACCAACCGAAATGCAACGTATCTTCTTCCCGATGATATTTCTCGGATTTGGTGTGCTGGGTGCATTATTCCCATTCCATACATGGAGTCCCGACGGTCACGCCTCAGCGCCGACAGCCGTATCTATGCTTCATGCAGGTGTTCTGATGAAACTGGGAGGTTACGGATGTTTCCGTGTAGCCATGTATCTGATGCCTACCGGAGCTGCCATTTGGGGTGATTTCTTCCTGGTATTGACTACCATTTCAGTTGTATACGGTGCTTTCAGTGCTGTGGTACAGACCGATTTGAAATACATCAATGCCTATTCTTCTGTAAGTCACTGCGGCCTGGTACTGTTTGCTTTGTTGATGATGACTAAAGTAAGTGCTACAGGTGCTATTCTCCAGATGCTGAGCCATGGTTTGATGACAGCATTATTCTTCGCCCTGATTGGTATGATTTACGGACGTACACATACCCGTGATATCCGTCAGTTAAGCGGACTGATGAAAATCATGCCTTTCCTTTCTGTTGGTTATGTAATCGCCGGACTTGCCAACCTCGGTCTTCCGGGCTTAAGCGGTTTCGTTGCCGAAATGACTGTATTTGTCGGATCATTCCAGCATGCAGATTCATTCCATCGCATATGTACAATCATTGCAACGATGAGTATCGTTATTACAGCCGTATATATCTTACGTGTTGTCGGTAAAATACTATACGGAACTTGTACTAATCCGGAACATCTGAAGCTGACCGATGCAACCTGGGATGAGCGTTTTGCCGTAATCTGCCTTATTGTGGCTGTTGCCGGATTAGGTCTGGCTCCTTATTGGGTAAGCCATGTTATCAGTGGCAGTGTAGAACCTATTATTTCACAACTTTGTCAATTATAACGCATTATGGATATAATAACAACTTTACATACCATGCAGGCAGAAATCGGTTTGGCAATTATTCTGATAATTGTGCTACTTGCCGATTTATTCCAGAAGGTTCCTTCTCCGAAAAACATGCAACGGCTTTCATGCGCATTGCTTGTTATTCTGCTACTCAACAACGTATTCAATTCTGCCAGTGGAGAAGCTTTCGGAAGCATGTATATAAATACTCCCATGACATCTGTAGTAAAAACAGTCCTCACATTAGGAACAATACTGGTATTCATGCAGGCAGACACATGGCTGGAGCGCGAAGACACACGTCATAAAGCTGGAGAGTTTTATTTATTGACTCTTTCTACCTTACTGGGTATGTTTTACATGGTCAGTGCAGGTAGCTTCCTGCTCTTCTATGTAGGACTGGAACTTGCCAGCATCCCGATGGCTTGCCTTATTGCATTCGACAAATATCGTCACCACAGTGCAGAAGCTGGAGCAAAATTCATCCTGAATGCCATGTTCTCGTCAGGTTTGATGCTTTACGGTTTATCATTAGTATACGGAACTTGTGGAACAATGTATTTCAATGATATCAGTACCATGATAACCGGAAGCCCGCTTCAAATCCTTGCCATGGTATTGTTCTTTGCCGGATTAGGCTTCAAACTGAGTCTGGTACCTTTCCACATGTGGACACCCGATACCTATCAGGGAGCTCCGACAACAGTCAGTGCCTATCTTTCTGTTATCTCAAAAGGAGCTGCAGCTTTTGCCTTGATGAGTATTCTGCTGAAAGTATTTGGCCCGATGGTTGCCGACTGGAGTCTGTTACTCTCTGTTGTAATCGTACTGACTATTACAATAGCCAATATTTTTGCAATCTTGCAGAAAGACCTGAAACGCTTCATGGCATACAGTAGTATCTCACAAGCCGGATATATTATGCTTGCTGTATTAGGAGCCTCAGCTCAAGGCATGGCATCTTTAGTATATTATGTAGTAGTTTATATTGTAGCCAACCTGGCAGTATTCGGTGTAATAGGAACAGTAGAACAACATAATGGAGGAACAGTCGACCGCGATGCCTATAATGGTTTTTATAAAACCAATCCTAAATTGAGTTTTGTTATGACCATTGCCTTATTTTCACTGGCAGGTATCCCACCGTTTGCTGGATTTTTCTCAAAATTCTTCGTCTTTGCATCTGCTTTCCATGCAGGCCACTGGCTGGTAGTATTCCTGGCGTTGGTAAATACAATCATTTCGCTATACTATTACCTGCTCGTTGTAAAGGCCATGTATATTGTTCCTAATGAAACCCCACTTGCCACATTCAAAAGCAGTGCGACCACTCGTGCCTGTCTTTTTATCTGCCTCATGGGTATTATTTTATTAGGAGTATGCAGTTCTGTATATCAAATCTTTACAGAAGTTGCTGCTCTATAAACAATAAAGAGAGCTATTTAACCAAACAAAGAACAGATACTTAAGAATATAAGTTTCTATCTTTTAGTATTGCTGTCCGATAAGACTTTACCAGACAGAGGATTGGATCTCGCTTGAATAAGTCAGTTTCACGACCTCTGCCACTTTAAAAGTCTATCGGACAGCAATATTTTTATATTCTTGTCCACAACAAAACTTTCCTTATAACCAGCTGCAAAATTTATTTTAACCCTTAAATCCGCAACTCCATTCCCGAAGTGCTACCTACATAAAGAGAAATGGA
>DXLM01000047.1 GCA_019414725.1 Bacteroides sp. | reverse complement strand
TGCCACACCACATAACTACCCGGACCGACAGACGATAAAGGATTAAGATACGTAACCGCCATCCAAATAGCTAGTACTGTATTTTTTTGCCCCAATGCCTGTCCTGCACTTATACGGTCATTATATGCACTACCAATTCTTTTACCAAAATAAAATTGTAAACAACAAGTTACTAAACCGGCAAAAGCAATCAACATCTCTACCGTTACATCAGCAGTACTGTTAACCAAAGAGCGAGTAGTCTGCCCCATTACAATGGTCAATGCTACCGCCCATAAATAAAAAGCCGAAGTATGATATTTCAGTAAAAACTTGTGGAGCCGGGGAATATAATAACGGAATAATAAAGCGATAAAAAACGGTGCAAGCAACAATGGAAAAACCTTACTTAAAATCTTAAGAAAAGCAATACCAAAAGTAACATCTGTATGTGGTTCAACCAATGGAAATATCAAAGGAACTGCTATTGCAGCCAAAATATTTGAAAGCAATGTATAAGTAGTCAAACTGGAAGCACTTCCACCTAGTTTTCCCGTAATTACTGCCGCTGCCGTAGCAGTAGGACAAATAAGACAAACCATAGCCGCCTCGAATATCTCCTTATAAGATTCATCCATCGGACAAAATATTAACAACAACGCAATAATACCACAAGAAATGGCTTGAATAGCCAACAACCAGCCATGCCATACTCTAGGAACCAACTCTTTTGGTTCAATTTTACAGAATGTAAGCAACAATTGGGCAAAAATCAAGGAAGGAGTTAAAAAAGAAATCAACCCATTCATAAATGGCTTTGTCGGCTCCAGAAAAGTGAAGTTGGCAAAAACAAAATAACCGATAACTCCTGCAAGCATCGCTAGAGGTAACGTCCAATTCTTCATAAACTTAAACAAATCCATCTTTCAATATTTATTTCAGAATACAAAATAAAAGAATTTAGTCCAAACACTCGTCTATTTTTCGGGTTTTGTGGCAAGTTTCGAATAAAAAACGCAAAACTTAAAGACAAAAGCCGAGTTTTCACTAAAAATCGCTACATTTGCAACTTAATTGATATGAAAACCGATAGACTTAAAATAATATTCCTGTTGTGTAGCCTGTGGCTGGTCTTTCCCTGTTTCTGCCTGGCGGCAAAGGGAAAGGACTTTGTAGTCGTCATTGATCCCGGTCATGGCGGACATGATCCCGGTGCTATCGGCAGACGTGGAAAAGAAAAAAACATCAATCTGAACGTAGCTTTAAAAGTAGGACAACTGATCCAAAATAACTGTAATGACGTAAAGGTAATATATACCCGGAAAACAGATGTCTTTATCCCTTTGGATCGTCGTGCACAAATAGCCAATAATGCCAAGGCCGATTTATTCATCTCTATACATACTAATTCCATAGCCCGTGGCAGAACTGTACGGGGAGCAGAGACTTATACGTTAGGACTCCACCGTACTGAAGAAAATTTAGAAGTTGCTAAAAAAGAGAACTCGGTTATTTTGATAGAGGATAATTATGAACAACGTTATGCCGGATTCAATCCAAATTCTTCTGAAAGCTATATTATTTTTGAATTTGTACAAGACAAAAATATGGAGAAGAGTGTAAAATTAGCCACTCTTATCCAAAAACAATTCAAGAATACAGCCAAACGAATAGACAAAGGAGTACATCAAGCCGGATTCCTAGTTCTACGTGCCACTTCCATGCCTAGTGTTTTGGTTGAATTAGGCTATATCTCAACACCGGATGAAGAACAATATCTTTTATCCGATGCAGGCACTACGGCGTTATCTAACAGCATTTATAAAGCATTCCTCAATTACAAGCGCGAACATGACGCCCCCATCGGCCGCAGCAGAGTACAAGAACAAGAATTACCGGAACCAGAAAACAAACCGAAAGAATCAAGAATAGAAATACAAACTGCGGAACCGGACACTGCAACGGAACCGGACAAGGTTACCAAAAAGCCTGTACCTGCCACACAAAAAAAGATCACAGGCGACCAAGCCCGAACATCTGCCAAGCCTGTATTTAAAATACAAATATTGGTATCAAACAAAATATTGCCCAAAGGAAGCAAACAACTGAAAGGTGTATCACCTGTTAGCTATTACCGCGAAAAAGGACTTTATAAATATACTTACGGAGAAAATACGGATTATAATAAAATACTACGCATGAAACGTAATATTACTCCTAAATTTAAGGACGCTTTCATTATCGCTTTCAAAAACGGAGAGAAAATGAATGTGAACGAAGCCATCAAAGAATTTAAAAAGAATAGATAATATAAAAGGTATAATTGAAATGACGAAAGAGGTAAAAATAGGATTAATAGGCATCGCTGCATTGGCTATGCTGATCTTTGGTATCAACTACCTGAAAGGAATAAATATGTTCCAATCTGCCAATTACTATTATGTAGAATATACAAATATAAACGGATTAGCCGGATCAAGCCCCGTCTTTGCCAATGGTTATAAAGTAGGTACAGTAAGAAATATCAATTACAACTATGCAAAACCGGGACATGTCACAGTAGAAGTGGAAGTGGACAAGGAAATGCGTATCCCCAAAGGAAGTACAGGAGAACTGGTTACAGAAATGCTGGGAACGGTAAAGATGAACTTACTCCTTAACTTTAATTCTACAGAATACTATCAACCGGGAGATACCCTGCCCGGCAAAACGAATGCGGGGCTCATGGGAGCCGCTGAAGAAAAGCTAGTTCCTCAAATAGAGCAGATGTTACCCAAAATGGATTCTATCCTATATTCATTAAATAAAATATTAGCTGATCCTGCATTGAGTGCAACCTTGCACAACGCAGAAAAACTGACAGCCAATCTGGATGTGACAACACGTCAATTAAACATGTTAATGCAAAAGGATCTTCCGCAACTTACTGGAAAATTAAACACAATTGCTGATAACTTCATTGCTATCAGCGACAATTTGAAAGGTATTGATTATGCTTCAACGTTCAATAAAATAGACTCCACTTTATATAATGTACAAATGCTGACAGAAAAACTCAATCGCAAGGACAACAGTATCGGATTGCTATTCAATGATCCTACTTTCTACCAAAATTTGAGTGCGACGACAGCAAACGCTGCAACCTTATTGGAGGATTTGAAAGCGCATCCTAAACGTTATGTACATTTCTCTTTGTTTGGCAAGAAAGATAAGTAACAGATTTGCTAATTTAAAAATATTCTAAATAAGTCTACTCAACCATTTTTCCACTTATTTTCAGTAAATGACTGCAAATAGGGAAGAAATACCATGTAGACTTATTTCATTTAAAATAAATAAAAGCCTATTTTGACTGATAGTCAGCTAAGAATCAGTCAATTATCAAACAACAAGAATCTTTCAAAAGCCTTTAGATAGAGGTTTTTATAAGTAACTGAAACTAAAGATATTACTCTTTAAAAATAAAAAGCAAGAAAAAAGCGATTTGTTTTTTCAGAAATTCATTTCGAAATTTGCATTGTAGAAGTTTCGCTTTTTATAATAAATGTTTCATATGATTGAAAACGATCACGTCGTTTTATGGGGTCGTTGCCTGAACCTTATCAGAGACAACGTACCAGAAACGACCTTTAAAACGTGGTTTGAGCCTATCGTACCGCTTAAATATGAGGACAAGGCACTGACAATTGGCGTCCCCAGCCCATTCTTCTATGAATTTCTAGAAGAAAAGTTTGTGGACTTGCTGCGCGCTGCCCTATATAAAGAAATTGGGGAGGGAACGCAACTTATGTATTGTATCTTGACCGATAAGACCAACCATATAACTGTTAACATGGAGGGAAGCAAACGCTCTTCAGCACTACCCACACAAACAGTTATACGAGATGGTAACAAGGCACCTAATCCAATGCAGGCACCGGCTCCGCAGGATTTAGACCCACATTTGAATCCAAATTACAATTTTGAGAATTTCATAAAAGGAAATAGTAATGAGTTCTCACGTACAGTAGGAGAAACTGTAGCTAAAAATCCGGCAAAAACATTCAACCCTTTGTTTTTGTATGGACCATCCGGTGTGGGCAAAACTCACTTGACTAATGCTATTGGTACCCGCATCAAGGAATTATATCCTGAAAAAAGAGTATTGTACGTATCAGCACATCTGTTTCAGGTGCAATACACTGACTCTGTTCGTACCAATCATTTCAATGATTTCATTAGTTTTTATCAAACCATAGACGTTTTGATTATTGATGATATTCAAGAATTCGCCGGAGTAACCAAAACCCAGAACACATTCTTCCACATCTTTAACCATCTGCACCAGAACGGTAAGCAACTTATTCTGACTTCTGACCGTGCGCCGGTAATGCTACAAGGTATGGAAGAACGCCTTCTGACCCGCTTTAAATGGGGCTTAGTGGCCGAATTGGAAAAGCCGGACGTAGAATTGAGAAAGAATATCTTACGTAATAAAATACGTCGTGACGGTTTGAATATACCGGAAACAGTAATTAATTATATTGCTGAAAACGTAAATGAAAGTGTACGTGAATTAGAGGGCATCATTAATTCACTTTTGGCACAATCCATTATTTTCAAGCGTGATGTCGATTTGGATTTGGCTGAAAGAATTGTACGAAAAGCTGTACGCTGTTGTGAGAGCAAACCTGTCACAGTAGAAGATATCATACAGAAAGTATGCAGCCATTACGAGATAGAAGAATCTGCCATCCATACTAAAACAAGAAAAAGAGAAGTGGTACAAGTACGTCAGGTAGCTATGTATCTGGCCAAAAAACATACAGACTCCTCTTCTTCCAAAATTGGTAAATTAATAGGTAATAAAGATCATGCAACCGTATTGCACGCTTGCAAAATAGTAAAAGACCAAGTAGAGGTTGACAAAGCATTTAAAGCGGATATTGAGGAAATTGAAGCTTCTCTCAAAAGGAAATAGAATAAAACCACAGAGGTGCGCAAAGGGCATTTTCTTTATTTCCCTCTGCGCACCTCTGTTTTAAGATTGATAGTTCCCGGCAATTCACTTCTCAAAACCCTGTTTCTTCAAGGTTTCTTTCAAAGTTACAGACATACATTCATTATCCGACTTCTTGTATCTGACCTCAGTAAATACCTGAGCCAGTGTTTCCTTATGATTTTCTTTAATAAACTGATGATTTTCCGGAAGTGACTCTTTATATCTATAAATACGATCAATATCCTCTTTGGTATAATCATGATACAATTCTTCATGCAAAATACCCTCTATAGGAAGACGATCGACTTGTGGAGGGCATTCATCCGGATATCCTACTGTAATAGTAGCCACCGGCATAACCAATTCCGGCAACTGAAGGATATCAATAATTTGATCAGGATTATAAATCGTTGTTCCCAAAAAACAAATACCTAATCCATTTTCCTCAGCCAATGTACAAAAGTTCTGAGTCACAAGCAATGCATCCGTAGCAGCATTCAAAAAAGAAATGGGATTGTCATAACCCGGTACCGCCTTACGCTCTCTGCACCATTTACTAAAACGGTTAAAATCCGCACAAAAAGTCAGTACAACCGGAGCACCTGTTACCATCGGTTGATTAAAATGGGCAGGTGCCAATCTCTCTTTCATCTGCTTGTCACGAGTCACAATCACACTATATAATTGCATATTACCCATTGTAGAAGCACGGAACGCCTTTTCAAGCAAATCATTTAACAAAGAAGCAGAAATATCTTCCTGCTTATATTTACGGATCGTCCGTCTATTATTTATCGATTCCATATATATTTTTCTTGCAAAGATAAAAAAAGAAAAGAGTAATAATGCATTTTTTGCAAAATATTATATGCTAAGAATCTGGCCTTTTCAACTAGTCAATCACTCATCCCCTCCATCAAAATTTTCAAAACAGAAAACTTCTACAAATAAGCAAGCATATATATCTTTTGATAATCAATAAATTAACAAATATTCTTGGATAACTTTCAATTTGTTGAAAACTTATCTGCTTTTTATTTTGTTAATTGAAAAAACATATATAGCTTTGCCGAAACTTTTATTATAATGAGTTGTAACTTCTACACTAAAACAACTTATTGATATTACAGTAAATCTAAAAATAAAAGTGGAAAGACAAACGTACACCTATGACGAAGCTTTTGAAGCATCTTTACAATACTTCAAAGGTGATGAACTTGCTGCAAGGGTTTGGGTAAACAAATATGCAGTAAAAGATTCTTTCGGGAACATTTTCGAAAAGTCTCCCGAAGATATGCATTGGCGCATTGCAAATGAAGTAGCCCGCATTGAAGCTAAATATCAGAACGGGTTAAACGCACAGCAGCTTTACGAATTATTGGATCACTTTAAATACATTGTTCCGCAAGGTAGCCCTATGACAGGTATCGGGAACGACTTTCAAGTGGCTTCCTTATCAAACTGCTTTGTCATTGGAATTGATGGAGCAGCCGACTCATACGGAGGTATAATCCGCATTGATGAGGAACAAGTACAATTAATGAAACGTCGTGGTGGCGTAGGACATGATTTATCTCATATACGACCAAAAGGTTCTCCGGTTAAAAATTCAGCACTGACTTCCACCGGACTGGTGCCCTTCATGGAACGTTATTCCAATTCAACACGTGAAGTAGCGCAAGACGGACGTCGTGGTGCTTTAATGTTAAGCGTATCCATCAAGCATCCAGATTCAGAAGCATTTATTGATGCCAAAATGACCGAAGGCAAAGTAACCGGTGCTAATGTATCCGTGAAACTAGATGATGCATTTATGCAGGCAGCTGTAAATGGCACTCCTTACAAACAACAATACCCGGTAGATTCCGATCAACCTGTTTTCACGAAAGACATTGATGCATCTGCGTTATGGAAAAAGATTGTCCATAACGCATGGAAGTCTGCTGAACCCGGTGTATTATTTTGGGACACCATCATCCGTGAATCCGTACCAGACTGTTATGCCGATTTAGGATATCGTACTGTTTCTACCAATCCTTGTGGTGAAATACCCCTGTGTCCCTACGATTCTTGTCGCTTATTAGCTATCAACTTATACTCATACGTAGTAAACCCTTATACAAAGGAGGCTTACTTTGATTTCGACTTATTCAAAAAGCATGTGGCATTGGCCCAGCGCATTATGGATGACATCATTGACTTGGAATTGGAAAAAATCGAGAAAATCATAGCTAAAATCGATTCCGATCCCGAAAGTGAGGAAGTAAAAGAAGCAGAGAAACATTTATGGGAAAAAATTTATAAAAAGAGCGGACAGGGAAGACGTACAGGCGTAGGTATCACAGCTGAAGGGGATATGCTTGCCGCTATGGGGTTACGCTACGGAACAGAAGAAGCAACAGAGTTTTCTGAACAAGTACATAAAACAATCGCTCTGGAAGCCTATCGTTCATCTGTTAACATGGCAAAAGAACGTGGAGCATTCGCTATCTATGACAGTGAACGAGAAAAAAACAATCCGTTCATCAACCGCTTAAAAGAAGCTGATCCAGAATTATATGAGGAGATGAAAAAATACGGACGACGTAATATCGCCTGCCTGACCATAGCTCCCACCGGAACTACCAGCCTAATGACCCAAACTACTTCCGGCATAGAGCCGGTGTTTATGCCGGTGTATAAACGTAGAAGAAAAGTCAATCCGAATGATCCTCAGACACACGTAGATTTTGTAGATGAAACAGGAGATGCATTTGAGGAATATATTGTATTCCACCATAAATTTGTGGAATGGATGACAGTAAACGGTTACGATCCCACCAAGCGTTATACACAAGAAGAAATTGACAAATTGGTAGAAAAGTCACCTTATTATAAAGCCACATCAAATGATGTAGACTGGCTGATGAAAGTAAAAATGCAAGGACGCATCCAAAAATGGGTTGACCATTCAATCAGCGTAACTATCAATTTGCCCAATGACGTAGATGAAGCATTGGTAAACCGCTTGTATGTAGAGGCATGGCGTTCAGGATGCAAAGGATGTACCGTTTATCGTGATGGCTCCCGCTCCGGAGTTTTACTTTCTACCCAAAAGGACAAGAAAGACAAAAAAGAAGAACTTCCCCCTTGCAAACCACCTACGGTAGTAGAAGTGCGCCCCAAAGTACTGGAAGCGGAAGTAGTACGTTTCCAAAACAACAAAGAAAAATGGGTTGCATTTGTAGGCTTGTTGGATGGACATCCATACGAAATCTTTACCGGTCTGCAAGATGATGAAGAAGGTATTTCATTGCCCAAATCGGTCACTACCGGACGCATCATCAAAAACATTGATGAAGAAGGCAACAAACGATATGATTTCCAGTTTGAAAACAAACGTGGATACAAAACAACCATTGAAGGTTTGTCCGAAAAGTTCAACAAAGAATATTGGAACTATGCTAAATTGATTTCGGGTGTACTTCGTTGGAGAATGCCTATTGATCGTGTTATCAAACTGGTAGATTCTCTGCAACTTGACAGTGAAAACATTAACACATGGAAAAATGGTGTAGAACGAGCACTGAAAAAATATGTAACAGATGGTACTAGTGCCGAAGGACAAAAATGTCCCAATTGCGGAAATGAAACTCTCGTATATCAAGAAGGATGCTTGATCTGCAAGACTTGTGGCACATCGAGATGTGGATAATGGTTTATTATATAATGTAACAACACAAAGGAAAAGCTCCTTCATGACTTTCGTGAAGGAGCTTTTTTATATAAACAAAATAAATCCCTTTTCTATCTTACCCCTACAATACGATGAAACCGTTCCACAATACGCCTTCCTAAATCCATACGCGTACTATCTACTTTATGAATGGCAGCAGGAGTCACATCATCTTTATATTTGGCTTTACCTACACGTATTTTCATCTTATCCAGATTACCGGAAATATTCACTCCAGCCTTAAAAGGCAAAGGCGATTTCAAAATGGATATATGATATTTAAAATTCATATCCAGTCCTTGCTCTCCCCCTATAGCAGCTTTATAACGATCTATAGACACTTGAAATGGATAAACAAGAACACTACCGTCATTAACAACTACATTAACCGAAATACTATCAAATACATTCTTCTTTTTATTTTTAAACATCAACATCTTTGAAATTTCGGCAAAGGTCTCACCATCCATCAACACCAAACTGTCCCCTTTTATATACATGGCCGAACGCAAAGTAGGTATACGAATATTCATATTTGAATCCAGACGTGCCTCTGCAGCCACATCAAACTGAACCCTTCCTTCAAAAGATCTCAGCATAGGTACAATGGTATCCATTGAAGGTATAAAATCTACCAGCTTAGCTATATTTATATCCCTAATTTTAAAGTCAAAGCCTGTATATCCTCCTCTGACTGAATCCGCACGATATACCATAACCGCCTTCATATCAGCATCCAATGCACGCATTTCCAAATTTCTTAAATATAATGTACGATTTTTCAAATCTACCTTTCCACACACATCTTCAAATTCCACCTTTCCAAACACTACTTTTTTCAAATCTGTCTGTAATTCAAAATCCAAATTACCCGGTAACACAAACAACTTCATTTCTGTTGGAGACACTGTGTCTGTCACCGCCACAGATACTGAATCTTCAGATAAAGAGAATGAATTTATCAATTGATTACAATCAATCATCTCAGAAGAGATTGCTAAACGCGCTTTTAAAGTTTCATTTTTAGTCATCGCACGATATAATCCCATTACCTCACCGGTAGCAACCATATCTGAATGCCCTATTTTCAAAGAGGCATTTCTTAATGTTATTTTCGGACCATCTACTGTTACAGCTGTCTTACGTACTCGTAAAGGTAAACCAAATTCAGGAGTATGTACCAACAACCTATCAAAACCAACAATTCCCCGAGGTATCCATAACGAATCATTTTTCTTTTCCAATTTCGCCTTAATACCTGCCACGCCTAACGCCAACTTCGTTTCATTGGCATTAAAGAAAAGAGAATCCGTACGCATGGAAAAGCTAATCATCGGCATTGCCGAATTTTGTTCCTTCGGAGCAAGTTCGCCAGTTCCAGTAGTCTTGCCACTATATATTTTAAGCGAATCTCCTATATTCGCACGCAATTTATTCATTTCCAATTCACATTGCAAAGTGACAATCTTTGTGGTATCTTGAGGATTGGTTGAAACAACCTTCGCTTTCATCCGATCTATCTCTGAAACAAATTTCCTACTATTCAATATTATTTCTCTGATATCCAATTCAGCCTGCAAAGTTTCACTATCACTGAATTTTAAATCGGCATTACCTAAAAAATTAAAATCTTTAGCAGTGTCTTTTAACTCAAAATCCTTTAAAGCCAATCTTCCCCCTAACCTGATACGTCCAATATCCTGCTTTTTCAAAGAAGAAAGACGACATTTTAAATTTAAACCCGCATCTAATTTACCACGGATGGTTACATTTTCCTGCAAAGGGAAAGTTTTAGCTAAAGCATCCAAGTCAACTGTAGATTCAGTATGAAGTGTTATAAGTGGATCTATCAATAAATCCTCCACTTTGGCATCTGCTAGAATCTTGGTATGTGCTCCCTCAAAATGAAGAATTTTCAAGTTCAAAAATGAAGGATTGCGACGCATCAAATCAATATACGATTCAAAATCAGCCGTAAAATTATCAATACCATAAGGAAGTCCTTCATATCGGGCGGATGCATCATTAATCTTTATATTCAATGATACCGCCGGAAGCTGTTTGTTTCCATAATTACCTTCCAATGTTCCATCAACCTTAACCTCACCTTTTGCCGAAATTTGTCCACGTTTCACATAAGCCTCGGGAATCATATTCATGACTGTTTCCATGGAAGGTGCATGTAGTCCATATTTCAAGTTCACACCCACCATCTTGGTAACTGTATCACGTTTTAATTCACCGTTTACATCCAGCCGGATACCATTTATAGTCAATCCTGTATTTTTCAATGTCCACAATGCCGTAGACCTGTCTATCTCAATATCAGTCTGCAAGGAAGCCGCTACTTTATTAATCAATAATTCACCTTGCTGCCAAAAAAGAATATTTTTATTTTCAAATTCTACTCCCAATGAAGAAACTCCTTTTGTCAACGCCAGCTTTAGGCGCAAATCAACATCATCTATACGTGAATAAACCTCTGTATTACGATCATCAAAAATCAAATTGGCATGTTCTAGCTCAACCTGACGGATATCTATCTCGCTATCAAATTTATTTTGTGAAATTGTATCTTTTTCCACAGCCAATGTATCCGAAGAAGTTTTCACTATCTCCCAATTCGCCTTACCTGTTTTATTTCGATAAGCATAAACAGCAACATTTTTCAAAGACAAATTATAGACACTGATCTTATTTTTCAAAAAATAATCCAAAGGATTCACTATCAACACACATTCTTTAAACGCCAATAAAGAATCGGTCTTTTGTGGAAGACTATCATTCAATACTTTAGAAACCAAGAAACCTTCGTCAACTTTTAACCCAAATTGAGGAAAGGTAGAAAAGAAAGTCAATTCTACACTTTCTACCTTCAAATCAGCATCCAGTGAACGATTAGCAACATTCAACACTATCGGAGTTAATTTATCTGGTGTAAATACATAGTTAATCACAAAAGCCACTACCACAAACCCAGTAAGCAGCAAGGCTCCCACTGTAATGGCACTTACCCTTATTAATTTACGAATTCTTCTTTCCATATTATGCAAAATTAATGAAAACACCCATGCCATCAACTTTATTTCGTGTTAATACTATAAAATAGACCAATAAAACAGATAAAAAAGAAAACAAGAACAATGATTTTTAATTTTGAGATATGAAGCGAAAGTTCTACTTTTGTTTCTCAAACTGAAAAAATATGAAAGCAACATCTATGTATATTTATCTGGAAGGTGCCAGGTTTTTCGCTCACCACGGAGTCGATCCACAAGAAACAATAGTAGGAGCTAATTTTATAATTGATTTAAGACTAAGAACCGATTTCACCCATGCAGCACAAACTGACGAACTGAAAGGCACCGTAAGTTATGCTGATATATATGCAGTCGTCAAAAAAGAGATGAAAACTCCATCCAAACTTTTAGAGCATGTCTGTGAACGCATAGGGCAAAGACTGTTTAATGATTTTCCAACTATTCAGGAAATAATCATCCGGTTGTCAAAAGAAAATCCGCCTATGGGCAGTGATTGCAGAAATGTTGGAGTAGAAGTACATTATACACGATGAAAAAAATTATCTGACAAACATCCAGTCATTTAATTAAGTTCACCCTATTACATGCCCTCCTCTTAAAAACGTAAATATGCTATCGTGCAAATAACAACACAAACCAATAATAATGAATATACAGACCATGTTCATGACCCTACTTATTAAAATAAAGAAAGTTGTTTTCTTCCTTCAGAATGATAAAATTTCATGGTAGCACTGATTCCTAATGTTTCTATTCTGCGATAAAAAACCTCATTCAAATAGGGAGCATTAGGAGAAATGCATTCAGAACGGTCTTCAAAATAAGTTTGATATCGCTTGGCCATCTTTGGAAAAATCCGCTCTACCTTATCATAAAAATAATCACGGGAGCCCCGTCTTAAAGTTACCCCGAACAAAGGAAGCACATAGGACGCTCCTGCTTCGGCAGCCTTCTCTACTATTTCCTCAATATCTTCTATAGAATCGTTTATAAAAGGCAAAACAGGCATCAATGCCACTCCTGTATATATACCCCGATCGGACAATATCTTCATCGCCTTAAAACGCTCGGAAGATGCCGGTGCATTAGGCTCCAGTTTGCGCGCCATCTCGTCATCCGCTGTAGTGATAGTAAAACTAACGGCAGCATAAGTGCGCCCTATATCCTGCAATACATCGGCATCACGAGTCACAAGACTACTCTTTGTTATCACATGAACAGGAAAACGATGTTTGGCAATAATTTCCAACGCACCTCCAGTCAGCTTCATCTGTTTTTCCAACGGCATATAAGGATCATTCATTGAACCTGTGCCAATGGTTGCTTTTCCACGTTTCGTTCCCAGTTCATGATCCAGTAATTCCAAAGCATTCTTCTTTACAGAGATATGAGAAATATCACCAACACCATAGCAAGAACTACGTGTATCACAATAAATGCAACCATGTTGGCACCCTCTATACAAGTTCATGTTATAAGCAATTCCCCAATAATTATCTTTACTTTTCAAACGTGACAGAATAGACTTTGTTTCAATAGATTTTACCTCATGAACATTCATTTTACAGCTCCTTTTCTTTTTTGATCAAATTTCATCAAACAAAGATACAGGAATAATGCTATAAAAAGAAATATAAAGAGAAGCAATTTAAAAAAGTTTCAACTGGGAAAAATGTTTTTTGCCCAACAAATAATATTTCATAACAATGCTAAAATGAGTCCGTTCCGGAATTATCTCATCTGTAGACTTCATCATATTTTCTATACGAGAAGCGGCAAAAGAATATCTTATATCCTCAAATTCTCTCCGCGCCTGCATTACAGCACGCGCATTCGCTCTATCCTTTTTCAGATAAAAAACAAGGGCAGCCACTCTATCCAGTATACCACGTATAAAAAGTACATGTTCCAATTCCTTATCCGGCAAATTCTTATAAAGCATCAACAGATTATTTCTGAAATTCAAAAAAGTCTTTCTCGGATTCTCTTTTTTCAACGTAGCCCCTCCTACATGATATACCACACTTTGCGGAATACAGACAAGCTTTTTTCCCCTACTGCGCAAACGCCAGCACAGGTCAATTTCTTCCATGTGGGCAAAAAAATGACCATCCAAACCTCCAACTTCACGATAATCAGCCAACCGGATAAAAAGAGCAGCTCCTGTAACCCACATCACCTCCGTTACCGTATCATATTGTCCGCAATCCTTCTCAACAACATCAAAAATACGTCCTCTGCAAAAAGGATATCCATACCGGTCGATAAATCCCCCCGACGCTCCGGCATATTCAAAATATTCCTTATTATGCCAACTTAATAATTTAGGTTGGCAGGCAACTGTTCCGGAATGGGTGTCCATATAATCCAGCAAAGGTTCCAACCAATGCGGAGTAACCTCCACATCACTATTCAGTAAAACTACATATTCTGCATCAACTTGCTCCAAAGCCCGGTTATATCCTTCGGCAAAACCATAATTCTGATCCAGCTCAATCAAACGGACTACAGGAAATTCAGAACGAAGCATTTCAAGCGACCCATCAGAGGACGCATTATCAGCCACACATATTTCAATCCCCTCTCCTACTGAATTATCCATAACAGAAGGTATAAACTTACGGAGCATATCCACCCCATTCCAATTCAATATAACAACAGACACCCTTTTCATTTCTTTTCAGACTAATACCAAATGTATGGAATAATTCAGACTAAAACACCCTTCAACGCTGTACCCTCTTCATTAAAGCCTCCCATTCTTACACGAATCAACTGATTATCCAATTGATCATCGTGATCCATCTCCACCCGGATGTAATTATCAGTAAATCCATGCATAGGAGTTCCAGCCTTAGATTTTTCCATTAATACCCAAGCTTCCCTTCCTATATGAGAGGTATAGAACGCCTTTGTCTTCGCATCAGATAAAGCCAACAATCTCTGGCTACGGCGATGCTTCTCCTCAGGACTCACCACATACTCTATTTTCAAGGCCTGCGTACCGGGACGTTCCGAATAACTGAAAACATGTAACTGCGTCACATCAAGCCCTTCAATAAAACGATAAGCATCTTCAAAATATTCCTCTGTTTCACCACGTGTTCCCACAATTACATCCACGCCAATAAACGCATCCGGCATGATTTCCTTAATTTTGCGTATCTTGGAAGCAAACAATGCAGTATCATATCGACGTCTCATCAATTTCAACACATCATCGCTTCCCGACTGCAAAGGAATATGAAAATGCGGCATGAATGCACGTGAACGTGACACATATTCTATTATTTCATCCGTCAGCAAGTTGGGTTCAATAGACGAGATACGATAACGTTCAATCCCTGCCACCTGATCTAAAGCCTTTACCAGATCAAAGAAACTTTCACCGGTTGTCTTCCCGAAGTCTCCAATATTCACCCCGGTAATTACAATTTCCTTCCCTCCTTCAGCTGCAGCCTGCCGCGCCTGTTCCACAATCTCTTCAATACGTCCGTTCCGGCTACGCCCACGAGCAAACGGAATTGTACAATAAGAACAGAAATAATCGCAACCATCCTGCACTTTCAGAAAATAACGAGTGCGGTCACCCCTAGAACACGAAGGTGAAAAACTACGTATGTCTTTTGCAGCTGTCGTAATCGCCTCACCTTGAGGATGCTTTTCCAAATTTCCGAGATAATTCATCAACTCTCCCTTTTGTTCAGCTCCTAAAACAACATCCACCCCTTCTATATTAGCCACCTGGTCAGGTTTTAACTGGGCATAACATCCCGTCACTACTACATAGGCACCCGGATGCTGTTTAACCAAACGATGGATGGCCTGACGGCATTTCTTATCCGCAACCTCGGTTACAGAGCAAGTATTAATAACACAAATATCAGCTTTCTCACCCTTACGTGCTGTACGTATACCTGCTTCTTTCAGTGTTTTACCGATGGTTGAAGTTTCTGAAAAGTTTAATTTGCAGCCTAATGTATAATAAACAGCCGTTTTATCCTGGAAAATTGTCGTATCAATCATACCTTTTTATCTAATTAGCGAGCAAAGGTACATATTATTCTGCTTAAATTCTTTAGAATACCAATAATTATGCTTATTTTTGCACATTACATCAAAAATTGTGCAATGATAAAAGAAAACTTTATCAAGCTATATGAGAATAGCTTCAAAGAAAACTGGGATCTTCCCTGTTACACAGATTATGGTGAAGATACCACGTTTACATACGGACAAGTAGCGGAAGAAATAGCTAAGATACACTTGTTATTCCAATATTGCAGCCTGCGCCGTGGTGATAAAATATCTATTATAGGTAAGAATACTTCCCGTTGGTGTATCGCTTATTTGGCAACTGTTACATACGGAGCTATTGTAGTTCCTATTCTACAAGACTTCAAGCCGAATGATGTCCATCATATTGTAAATCATTCCGAATCCACATTCCTGTTTACCAGCGATAACATTTGGGAAAATTTGGAAGAAGAAGCATTAAGTGGATTACGCGCTGTATTTTCTCTAACAGATTTCAGATGCCTGCATCAACGTGACGGTGAAACTGTCCAAAAATTCATGAAAAATATGGATGCAGCAATGAAAAAGAATTTCCCCAAAGGCTTCTATAAGGAAAATATCAATTATACAGAACTCTCCAATGAAAAGGTCATGTTACTGAATTATACCTCAGGAACTACCGGATTCAGTAAGGGAGTAATGATTACGGGCAATAATCTGGCAGGAAACGTTACCTTCGGTATCTGTACAGAACTTTTAAAGAAAGGAGAAAAGGTACTTTCCTTCCTTCCCTTGGCCCATGCATACGGATGTGCTTTTGATTTTCTAACCGCTACTGCTGTCGGCACACATGTCACCTTATTAGGCAAGACACCTTCTCCCAAAATATTGATGAAAGCTTTTGAGGAAGTAAAACCCAACCTTATTATTACAGTACCATTAGTTATAGAAAAAATTTATAAGAATGTAATTCAGCCGCTCATCAACAAACGCAGCATGAAATGGGCGCTTAACATACCTTTACTAGACAACCAGATTTATGCACAGATTCGCAAAAAACTGATTGACGCATTAGGCGGACGTTTTAAAGAAGTCATTATCGGTGGAGCTGCCATGAATCCGGAAGTCACCGATTTTTTCCACAAAATAAAATTTCCGTTCACCATCGGTTACGGCATGACCGAATGCGCCCCACTGATCAGTTATGCTCCATGGAATGAATTTATACCTGGTTCTGCCGGAAAGATACTGGATATCATGAAAGTCCGTATCGACTCGGATGATCCTTATAACATAACCGGAGAAATACAGGTATGTGGTGAAAACGTAATGAAAGGTTATTATAAGAATGAAGAAGCTACCCGTGAGGTATTTACTGAAGATGGTTGGTTGAAAACAGGCGATTTAGGTACAATAGATGCTAACGGATTCATTTATATAAGAGGCCGTAGTAAAACCATGATCTTGAGTTCTAATGGACAGAATATTTTTCCTGAAGAGATAGAATCCAAGCTAAATAATATGCCATTCGTTCTAGAAAGTTTAATCATAGAGCGCAACAAGAAACTGGTAGCTTTAGTATATCCTGATTATGAAAGTCTGGACAGTCTGGGACTCAATACCCCCGAAAACCTAAAAACAGTAATGGATGAAAACTTGAAGAATCTGAATAAACTGGTAGGAAACTATGAACAAGTGAGTAAAATACAACTTTATCCCACAGAGTTCGAAAAAACTCCCAAAAAAAGCATCAAGCGATTCTTATATAACAGTATTACCGAAGAATAAATATGTTGTAAAACATGCTACTAATCAGCAAAATAGGTTGTATAACATAAAAAATTAGAAAAAAAGTTGTTCTTTTTGGTACAACGTATTAAAAAAGTGTATACCTTTGCATCGTTTTAAGAAAGCAACATTAGTATTACAGATTTAAAAAGCAAAGAAAATGAAAAAATTAGTATTTTTGTTCGTAGCCTTCGCAGCTGTTTCTTTCGCATCTTGCGGAAACAAAGCTGCTAACAACAACGCAGAAGCAACTGATTCAGTTGCAGTAGTAGAAGAAGCTGCTGTTGTAGAAGAAGTTGTAGCAGATTCAGCTGCTTGTGACTCTACAGCTGCTTGCTGTGACTCTACTAAGGCTGAATAATTCAGTACGAACTCTAGAGAGAATTGAAAGTCTGCCGTGCGAAAGCACAACAGACTTTTTTTATGTTTTTACCTCTCCCTTTCTGCCAGCATTCCATTGCTTTACAATACAAATTATCTACTTTTGTTTCTCGAACCACAAACAAAAGCAGAATATGAAAAAGACAAATCTAAAAGAGAAACTTCAAAACTGGAAGTTGGGAAATTATTTCCGCGAATTATCAATTGTCACTGCCGGAGTATTTATCACTCTTGCCGGAACTGATTTTATAAACAGTGCCTCACAAGAGAAGCAGATAAATAAAAGTATGCAAATGATAAAAATGGAATTAGAAGAGAATTTAAAAAGTATCAATCAGGCCGAAGCCGCATATTTAAATGAAATTAATTTCTTCCGATTGTTAATACAAAAACAGGATTCACTTCAAACCATTAAAGCTTCTATTTTAGAAAACAATGCCAATGCTCCTTTTGCGTATGAAAATTGTGAGTATTCGGAAGATGCGCTAGAAGTACTGAAAAGCTCAGCGCTGATGCAGCAGATACCTGACAAAGAGTTCATTTTAAAACTTTTACAAGCCTATAAAGGATGCAGAAAAATAAATGAAGACAACAAAGACTATTATAAATACAAACAGGACCATATAACTCGCTATTTATCTCACCAAACCACCAATAATATTCATAAAAATTATAACAGTATTTATGAAGTATGGGCAGCCAGACTACAAGAATATGATATCAAACAACTGATCCTCACTATGCCAAATACTTTTAATGAAAATCCTTTTACCACTCCTCAAAAAGTTATAAAAGAAACGATTGAATTAATAAATCAAACATATTAAAAAGAAAAAGCCCGGCTCTCACGAACCGGGCTTTTTCAGCATCATTATACTTTAAAGTATTTACAGATTTTATTCAGCAACTACTTCGAACGGGATCTCTACAGAAACTTCCTTGTGAAGTTTAACGATAGCTTTGTAAGAACCAACTTCTTTCACTGCATCTTTCACAACGATAATCTTTCTGTCAACCTTGTGACCCAATTTTTCCAATTCCTCAGCAATTTGAATGTTGCTAACAGAACCGAAAATAGTACCTGTGGCACTCACTTTAGTAGCAATAGTCAAGGTTACATCCTTCAACTGTTCTGCCATAGCTTCAGCATCTTTCTTAATCTTTTCCAATTTGTGAGCGCGTTGTTTCAGCTCTTCTGCCAACATTTTCTTAGCTGAAGGTGAAGCAATCACTGCCTTACCAGTCGGAATAAGATAGTTACGACCGTAACCAGACTTCACAGTTACAATATCATTTTTGTAGCCTAAGTTCACTACGTCTTCTTTCAAAATTATTTCCATACTTATTCCTCCTTATTATTTCATCATGTCAGTTACAAATGGAAGTAACGCCAAGTGACGTGCTCTTTTAACAGCCTGCGCAATACGACGTTGGAACTTCAGAGAAGTACCTGTAATACGGCGAGGAAGGATTTTACCCTGTTCGTTCAAGAATTTCTTCAAGAATTCAGGATCTTTGTAATCAATGTACTTAATACCACTTTTTTTGAAACGGCAGTATTTTTTCTTCTTTACGTCTACTGAGGGCGGAGTTAAATATCTGATTTCTGATTGTTGCTGTGCCATGATTAATCCTCCTTTTTAGTTGATTTAACATTTCTTCTCTTAGCAGCATATTCAGCAGCGTATTTATCCATTTTAAAAGTCAAGAAACGGATAACACGTTCGTCACGACGGAAGTTAATTTCCAACTTTTCAATAACCTGCGGTTCTGCTTTGAACTCTATCAACTGATAGAAACCAGTTGATTTCTTTTGGATGGGGTAAGCCAGCTTTTTCAAGCCCCAGTTTTCCTCATTGATAATCTCTGCACCTTCTGCAGTCAGAATACCTTTGAATTTCTCTACCGCTTCCTTCATCTGAACATCAGATAAAACGGGAGTTAAAATGAAAACGGTTTCGTATTGATTCATACTACGTTTATTAAATTATTAAATTAAATTTCAAATGCGAGTGCAAAAGTAGATATTTTATCTTAATCTACAAAGAGTTATCGCAATTTTCTTCAAAAAATATAGTTTCATTTTACAATTAATTTTCCTTTTTATATTTTTTATCTGTGAAAAACAAGTTATATCCGCCAAGAATTGTATATTTGCAAAGTTGTTTAAACAATAATTCCATGATAGAACAATTTAGTTTTGATATCCAATTAATATTTGCCATATTAAATGGCAAAGTATCTGCCGCCATCAACCGGAAACTAAGCCGGAATTTTCGCCAGAATGGTGTAGAAATTACCCCCGAACAGTGGACAGTCCTTCTTTTTCTATGGGAAAAAGATGGTGTCACACAGCAAGAACTATGTAATGCCACTTTTAAAGACAAACCCAGCATGACCCGCTTGATAGACAATATGGAACGCCAGCATTTGGTGGTGCGCATCGCCGACAAAAGAGATCGACGCACCAATTTAATTCATTTGACCAAAACCGGCAGAGAATTGGAAGGCAAAGCACGTTTCATCGCAAACAAGACATTGAAAGAAGCACTGCAAGGATTAACATTGGAAGAACTGAAAGTCAGCCAAGATGTATTAAGAAAGGTATTCACCAACATCAAAGACTAAAGTTTTTCAAGGTTTTCATCTTTTTTTCCTAAAATAATTTCCATGATAAGAGAATTATGCTTTAATTTGTACACAAGAATAAATATAATCTATTAATAAAATACACACATGAAAAGCTTACTTAAGAATTTAGGTCTGATACTGATGATCATCGGCGCCGCTATTTTAGTCGGTGTTTTCTTCACCGGAAGTGCAGCAATTAACGACAACGGTGTTTTAGGTGGAAGTGCCGCCCTTATCGTTATAGGTTTAATCGTTTATATTGTATTAAACAAACGCATTGTTGATTAAAGTATAAGAGAACAAAAATAAAAAAGTCCGAAACAAATGTTCCGGACTTTTTTATTTCATCTATTTCACTCAGCCTTATTCTACTTCAGGAGTAATCAGTTTATACCCCTTCCCGTGAATGTTGATAATCTCGATAGAATCATCTTCTTTCAAATGTTTACGCAACTTAGTGATATACACGTCCATGCTTCGTGCATTGAAATAATTATCATCAATCCAAATGGTTTTCAATGCGAAATCACGCTGCAGAATCTCATTAGCATGAGCACAAAGCAAGCCCAATAATTCGGATTCTTTCGTAGTCAGTTTAGTCTGTTTTCCATCAATAGCCAAAATTTGTTTCTGAGTATCGAAAGTAAAACGACCAATCTTGTAGATATTGCTTTCCTTGTTTCTCTTACCACGTACACGACGCAAAATAGCCTCGATACGGAAAGTCAACTCTTCCATACTGAACGGTTTAGTGATATAGTCATCCGCACCAATCTTGAAGCCTTCCAATATATCCTCTTTCAAAGTTTTAGCAGTCAGGAAGATAATAGGAATTTCAGCATTAGCCTGACGGATTTCCTGTGCTAAAGTAAAACCGTCTTTCTTCGGCATCATCACATCCAATACACATAAGTCGTATTTGTTCTTAAGGAAAGCCTTGTAGCCAGCCTCACCATCCGGGCAAAGTTCGGCCGAGTAGCCTTTTGCCTGCAAATATTCTCTCAATAGCATGCCAAGATTCTCATCATCTTCGCATAACAAGATACGCAATTTCTCGTCCATATTATTCATTTTTTAATAAAGGTAATACAATTATAAATTTAGTTCCTACATTCAATTCACTCTCGGCACGTATAGCCCCTTTGTGATCTTGAATTATTTTTTTCACATAAGCCAGTCCCAAACCAAAGCCTTTCACATCGTGTAGGTTACCGGTATGCACACGATAGAATTTATCGAATATCTTCTTCAGGTTTTCTTTCTTAATACCTATTCCATTGTCCTGGATAGAGATATAAAGCTTGCCCGATTCATTCCAAGTACGTACATTCAACAACAATTCGCCTTCCTGTTTTTTATATTTCACTGCATTGTCCAGCAAATTAAAAATAACATTTGTAAAATGCATCTCGTCTACAAATATATCCGGATTTACCGCATCCAGATTCGAAGTGATTTTACCATTGTATTTCTCTACCTTCAACGTGAAAGTATTGACAACACCGGCTATCAAATCATTTGCATTCACCTCTTTCATCTTCAGCGTCGCTTTTTGCTTTTCGAACATAGACATCTGCAACACCTTTTCCACTTGGAAACGCAAACGTTTGGTCTCATCATTTATCACTCCGGATATATGCTGGAACATAGCAGGAGATTTGCCCACTGCCGGATCTTTCAACATCTGGGCCGCCAACGATATGGTAGAGATAGGCGTCTTGAATTCATGTGTCATATTGTTTATGAAATCATTCTTTATCTCGGTCAACTTCTTCTGACGGAAGATGATATAGATAGTAAAGATGAACGTCACAAGCAATACGAATGTGAAGATCAGTGACGGGATCATAAATTTAACAGAACTGAATATGTAACTGTTCAATGTAGGAAAATGAATATTTACTGTCGCCATACGAGCCGGAGGATCATTTTTAAATAAAACCTGCGGATATGTATTCTCACTACCCTCTTTGGTATAATCAGGGCAATGGTAAACTTCCGTCCCGTCACGGTCTGTCACCGTAAAATGATAAGGAATGTCAATGCCATTATTCAGCAATTCCGTCTTTAAAAACAAGTCCAACTGTTTAAAGTTGATTCTTTTGTTCAAAGGTTTGTCACTAGCTGTATACAAAATGTTATAGACCACTTCGTCCAACAATGCACGTTGGTACACATATCTGTCTTTGATTATTTCCTGCAAGGCTCTTGAAGTCTGAGGAATGTTCTTACCAGTCGAAATAATTGCTTTAGGAATATTAGAAGGACGATTCGCACTGAACCTCATCTTCAATTCAAAAGTAGAGTAACCGTTCAATCCGTCGGAAGTAATGGAATACTCATGCGTATGCGCCACCACATCACCACTTCCTTCCCCCTTCTTCTCTTCGGACTGCTCCCTGGACAGCTGTGCTGCTTTTTCCGTAGCAATCGCATCATCCTCAAGATACTTTTTAGTTTCCACCAACTCAATATTCCGACACGCCTGGACCAAGCTGCGCTGAACAGACTCATCAAATTGCCCTTTGCGCATTTTCACCATTTCTTCAATATAGCTTACCTGCAAATACAATAAGCTAAGAAATGATAGCCCCATTACAATACCTAATACCCAAATAGTAGACTTTTTCATGCCAGCAAAATTAAAAGCGTTAAATCTCATCACACAATAGATTAACCAAATTTAAACGGCCATTCTCTATAATTAACCGAAAAAGTCATTTAAGCTAAGATTCTGACTATTATAACAAAATTTACGCCAATTGGTTTGCAAAAATAATAAAAAATTAAGTTCAAAGCCAAATAACAAACCTAAAAGTTTAAGTTACCTTAAATAAAAAGAGACGCATTTTTAACGAAATACGTCTCTTCTAAGTACGAAATTTTACACTTTATCAATCATCTTTATTCTCTTTAGCTTCAAATTCCTTCATCAATTTTTCTTGTACGTCTGTCGGAACCAATTCATAGCTGGCAAACTTCATAATAAATGAAGCGCGACCGCCTGTCAAAGAACTTAAAGAAGTGGAATAAGAAGACATTTCTTTCAGAGGTACTTTTGCAACCAGTTTTTCGTATCCACTTTCACTGCTCATCCCCATAATCATACCACGACGACCTTGCAAATCACTCATCACATCGCCCATTTTATCGCTGGGAACGAAAACCTCCACATCATAAATCGGCTCCAGAATCTTAGGTCCGGCATTCTTAAATGCCTCACTGAATGCATTACGTCCTGCAAGCATAAAAGAGATTTCATTTGAGTCTACCGGATGCATCTTACCATCATAAACAATCACTCGTACATCACGCGCATACGAACCTGTCAACGGACCCTGCTCCATCCGGCTCATAATCCCTTTCAAGATAGCGGGCATAAAACGGGCATCAATAGATCCTCCCACGATACTGTTAATAAAGACTAATTTACCACCCCATTCCAAAGGTATTTCCTCAGTCCCCTTCACATTTATCTTGAATTCCTGACCGTTAAACTTATACGTTTCGGGTACAGGCATTCCTTCATAATAAGGTTCAACAATGAGATGGACCTCACCAAATTGCCCAGCACCGCCTGATTGTTTCTTATGACGATAATCGGCACGGGCTGCTTTAGTGATTGTTTCACGATAAGGGATCTTAGGCTCCTCAAACTTAATCTGCAATTTTTCGTTATTTTCCAAACGCCACTTCAAGGTACGGAGATGAAACTCACCTTGTCCATGCACAATAGTCTGTTTCAATTCCTTAGATTGCTCCACTTCCCAAGTAGGATCTTCCTCACGCATACGGTTCAATATAACCATCATCTTCTCTACATCAGCCTCATTTACAGGCTTGATGGCACGCGAGTATTTAGCATTAGGATATTTAATGAAGTTAAACCGGTTTTCACAGTCTTTGCCGTTCAAGGTATTTCCAGTCTTTACATCTTTCAATTTCACAGTACAACCAATATCTCCGGCTACCAGTTCCTGCACCGGAATACGATTAGCTCCCGCACAAACAAAAAGCTGTGCCATACGCTCTTTAGAGCCACGATCAGCATTAGTCAAATCGTCACCTTCGTGTACTTTTCCGCTCATCACTTTAAAATACTGCACACCACCGATATGGGGTTCAACGGCAGTCTTGAAGAAATAAAGAGAAGTAGGGCCATTCGCATCGGGAGGCACAGGAACACCACGGGTATTATGAACCACAGGCATATCCGATACGAATGGAACAACATTACCTAAGAATTCCATCAGACGACGGACACCCATATCCTTACCTGCACATACACAGAAAACAGGGAACATACCACGTGTCGCCAATCCCTTACGGATACCTTCACGCATTTCATCTTCAGTCAATGATTCCGATTCAAAGAACTTTTCCATCAGTGTCTCATCATTTTCAGCAGCAGCCTCTACCAAAGCTTTATGCATTTCCAATGCCTTTTCTTTCTCAGAATCAGGAATCTCTTCAATTGTAGGAGCGCCCCCTTCAGGTCCCCATGAATATTTCTTCATCAACAGCACGTCAATGAGTTCATGAAAATTAGGTCCCGTTTCAAGAGGATACTGCACGGGAACTACCTTGGAGCCATAAATGCTACGCAACTGTTCGAGCACATTGTCATAGTCACATTTCTCATTATCAAGCTGATTGACCAAAAAGATAACCGGCTTGCCCAGCTTTTCAGTATAACGGAAGTGGTTCTGAGTACCTACTTCGGGACCGTATTGTCCATTCAGCAGCAAAATAGCAGTATCGGTTACATTTAGCGCGGTTATGGCAGCCCCTACGAAGTCATCACTACCCGGACAGTCAATTATATTTAGTTTTTTTCCATTCCACTCTACATGATAAACGGTAGAGAACACTGAATAACCATATTCTTGCTCTACCGGAAAATAATCACTAACCGTGTTTTTGGCAGTAATTCTGCCACGACGTTTTATAATACCACTCTCAAAGAGCAAAGACTCTGTGAGGGTGGTTTTACCTGAGCCATCATTGCCAAGAAGTGCAATGTTTTTAATTTCGTTAGTCTGATATACTTTCATGATATCTAAGGTTTAATTATTAACAAACGGATATGTGTTTCATATCTCCTAAAAATGTGGAGCGCAAATTAGAAAATAAAGAGAAAAAAAGCAACTCAAAGGATAGTGTTACTAAACTATGTTTTACGGCAGATAT
>DXLM01000046.1 GCA_019414725.1 Bacteroides sp. | reverse complement strand
GGCACTTGCCATTTTCAACAGAAGACGGATTATTAAGGAAAGCCGACAGGGATAAAATTCTTTTTCATTGTTATCCGATAAAAATTTTGCTAAAACATAGAAAATGGGTTGATCTCGTAAATGAGATCAACCCATTTTCATTAGATTTCTGTTGCCAAACAAGATTAATTCAACTGAGAACGTAATCCGAACTGTATCAATTTAAAACAATGCAAATCTTCTATAAATTCACCTTCGGTCAAATATTTGAATATCAGCTCTATTCAGAATAACTTTAGACTGTCGAAAAATCGAATTAAAGAATTGATATAGTCAGACTTGCGTCCTCGCCGTTTTTAACTTATTGTATAGTTTGGCCAATCTACTTTCGGTTACTTTTAGAAAAGCCCGATATATCCCATTAACTTTCGGCTCACTATACAAAACAAATTCAAATTCTTATCATAAAATTATATTGTATCAATGTGGAGTACATATTAAATTTTTCACTTTCCCATTGAATCCCATTTGAGTATCTCCTAATTGCTTCAATGGGAATATCAACGTTTCCTGATACCATATACGGTCTTTTCTCTGATGCTTAACATTGAATACTTCACCTATGCGTCCTTCCAGTCTTTCCAGAAGTTGCCCGTCTACAAACAAAGAAGTGCCTTTTATATCTCCTTCTATCCGTATCTTAGTCCACTTTTCTACTGGCAAACGATAAGCATGAAATACAAATTCATAGCCATCACGACGGAAAGCAAACTTGCCTGTATTTTGCCAGTTCGTTATAAATTCCGAATGAGGCCCCTTGAACAATATAGCATCAATGTTTGGAATAGAATCCGGACAAATTTCAAACTCCACAGCATAAGGATAACCTATTTCGTCAACAGAAGTAATCACCACATCTGTACCCGAAAGTGTAACCTCTTTACCTATATCCGTTAAAATTGTGCGTTGTGGCACTTTCGCAAGCAGATTGACTCCTGGGGCTTCGGGAGTGGATTGACAAAGAGCCTTAAACTGCGCATACGATACATGCTCCGCATTTTCTCCTTTCCACATTTTTTCGCATACAACTTGTAATGCCGGGAAAGTACGCACATGTACATCCTGCTGACTGATACCATTTCCTACACGATCATTCCATACTGCCAACATGGCTCCCAAGAAATTAGGATGGCGTTTTTCTACTTTCGGATCATCCTTTTTCATCATTTCGGGCATCCAAGATTCATACAGCCACTGATAATCCAGAAAATCATGATAATAATTTACACTAGGGACCAAATACAGAAGCCAGTCACAAAGATTCACCACCTTTGCTCCTGCTTTCAGGCATGTATTCACGTCCATCCAGTTATAATTCCAGGCACTCACCACTTTTCCAGTCAAATCAACGGGAGTTTCTCCTATCATCACTTTCAAACTTCCCCATAAACGCGGAGTTTTGCCATACTTGGATACAAAATTCAGATAATGATTGGTAAAATGACGGAACTGTTCGGATTCCTTCTTATTATATTCATCGGTTCCAATATGTACTTCCGGGCCAACAAACACCGGATCTTCGCCCGACAGATATTCATCAAAGAGAGAATCCACAAAATCGTATACTTCCTGTTTATACAAATCCAGATGATCCATACCATACTCTTTGTTGTCAGCTGCTAATCGAGGATTATAATGGGTAAAAGCTAAGGAATGAGCTGGTACGTCTATTTCCGGAATCACATTCACTCCATAGGTAGCGGCCATTTTCTGAAAATCCCGAAACTCAGCCTTTGTATAAGATCCATCCTTTGCAGTCAGACCGGGATAACGCTCACTTTCTAACCGGAAGGCTGCATACGTCTTGTCCCAGTCATTTCCGAAAAACTCAACAAAGCCATTGTCATTCAAATGAACTTGTAACTCATTCAGTTTATAGAATGAAAGAATTTTTACATAATCACGCAGGTAATCCATTGTAAAGAACTTACGCGCCACATCAATCATGAATCCTCGATTCGGATACAATGGAAAATCTATAGCCTGCCCTCTCATCAGCCCCTCCGGCTGATTATGAATCATCTGCAACAAGGTTCTCGTCCCCCAAAATACACCTTTAGCAGTAGGAGCTTCAATAGTTACTCCATTACGTACATCCATCCGATATCCTTCATCACCTAATGTCTTATCTGGTTTACTTAAAGTCAAAAACACAGCCCCTTTTTCTTGTTTACCAATTACCACACGATAATTCCAGCCAAACATCTCTTTCAGATCTTGCACCAGAATCTCAGCACTTTGCTTTAATGCCCCTTCCTCATCTGAAGATATAATCACTTTGCCCGATTCAGGCAATACCATTTTGCCTTTGGCCGGTTTCCACTGCTGCAATGCAGGAATTACTTGTGGTACGTTTTGAGCTACAACTGTCATCAACCCGCATAACCACATTATACCAAATAAAATCAGATGTTTCATTTTATTAGATTTTAAATTTAAGGTTTTGAAATAAGATATCATTGAAAATCAGAATATAAAGTTTAAAGTATTACTAATAATAAAAGATTTTTGCTGTCGTTTCAGCAGTTAAAGTTACATAGATTTATTGTATAGCAAGTGATTATTAGACAGAATTTGTAGAAATGCATAAAAAGCATTGCAATAACTTTAGCAGTCGGATACAGATTTCTAGAAAAGTCAAACAACAATCAACACCGTATGTTCCAAGCCATTCCAAACCTTTTTAAAGAAATTTCGATCTTTCTTATAACGATAAATACGATAACCCAGATAAAAAGAAAAGAGAAAATTCTCTTAGCCATTTTCCATCAATGATAATTCCCAAATAATCCTTATCTTTGCGCATCATAAGTTTGCAACTTAAAATAAACTATATACGTATATGGAAAAAAAATTCAAACGAACAACCGTTACATCAGCTCTACCATATGCTAACGGTCCGGTTCATATCGGACATCTGGCTGGAGTTTATGTACCAGCGGACATCTATGTGCGCTACCTGCGCCTGAAAAAAGAAGATGTTTTATTTATCGGAGGATCGGATGAACACGGAGTACCTATCACTATCCGTGCAAAAAAAGAAGGAGTCACTCCGCAAGATATCGTAGACCGCTACCACACACTGATTCGCGACTCATTCAAAGAGTTCGGAATTTCGTTTGACGTGTATGGACGTACCTCTTCTAAAATTCATCATGATACCGCATCTGACTTCTTCCGTAAGCTGTACGATAAAAATGAATTTATCGAAAAGACTTCCATGCAGTATTACGACGAAGAAGCTCATACATTCCTTGCAGACCGTTATATCACTGGAGAATGCCCACGCTGTCACGCAGAAGGAGCTTATGGCGACCAATGTGAAAAATGTGGAAGTACACTCTCTCCTACTGAACTGATTAACCCGAAAAGTGCAATCAGCGGAAGTCAGCCTGTAATGAAAGAAACTAAACACTGGTATCTGCCACTCGACAAACACGAAAGTTGGTTGCGCCAGTGGATCCTGGAAGATCATAAAGAATGGCGTCCGAATGTATATGGACAATGTAAGAGCTGGCTGGATATGGGCCTTCAACCACGTGCCGTAAGCCGTGACTTGGACTGGGGTATTCCTGTACCGGTAGAAGGAGCCGACGGTAAAGTGCTTTATGTATGGTTCGATGCTCCCATCGGATATATTTCAAATACCAAAGAATTATTGCCTGACTCATGGGAAAAATGGTGGAAGGATCCGGAAACACGTCTTATCCACTTCATCGGAAAAGATAATATCGTATTCCACTGCATCGTATTCCCGGCTATGCTGAAGGCAGAGGGTAGCTATATCTTGCCTGACAACGTTCCAGCCAATGAATTCCTGAATCTGGAAGGTGACAAGATTTCAACATCACGCAACTGGGCAGTATGGTTGCACGAATATCTGCAAGATTTCCCAGGAAAGCAGGATGTATTGCGTTATGTTCTGACAGCCAATGCTCCAGAAACCAAAGACAATGACTTTACATGGAAAGATTTCCAGGCTCGCAACAATAATGAACTGGTAGCTGTATACGGAAACTTCGTAAACCGTGCGATGGTACTTACTAACAAGTACTTCGATGGTAAAGTTCCTGCTTGTGGTGAATTGAATGATTACGACCGTGATACACTGAAAGAATTTGCTGACGTAAAAGCAGAAGTAGAAAAACTGCTGAATGTCTTTAAGTTCCGTGATGCACAGAAAGAAGCAATGAATCTGGCACGTATCGGAAACAAGTATCTTGCCGATACAGAACCTTGGAAGCTTGCCAAGACAGATATGAACCGTGTTGCTACTATTTTGAACATTTCATTGCAGTTGGTTGCTAACCTGGCAATTGCTTTCGAACCGTTCCTGCCTTTCAGCAGTGAAAAGTTACGTCATATGCTGAATATGGAAAGTTTTGAATGGGAACAACTGGGACGTACCGACTTGTTATCAGAAGGTCATCAGCTCAACAAGCCTGAATTGCTATTCGAAAAAATAGAAGACGAAACAATTCAAGCACAAGTAGACAAATTGCTTGCAACTAAAAAGGCAAACGAAGAAGCTAATTATAAAGCTAATCCAATCAAGCCAACCATTGCATTCGAAGAATTTGAAAAACTTGATATCCGAGTAGGAACTGTATTGGAATGTGAAGTAGTTCCTAAAATGAAGAAACTGCTGAAGTTCAAGATTGCCGACGGTCTGGAGAACCGTACAATCGTGAGCGGCATTGCCCAGCACTACAAACCGGAAGAACTGATAGGTAAGCAAGTCTTATTTATTGCTAACCTTGCTCCACGTCAGTTTAAGAACGGACTGGTCAGTGAAGGTATGATTCTTTCTGCCGAAAACTTCGATGGCTCGCTTGCCGTAACTTCAGTATTGAAAGAAGTAAAACCAGGAAGTGAAGTGAAATAATTCTTCCTTCTGCAATATTAGTAAGCGGAGAATCTCAAATCCTCAAAACTTGAGATTCTTCGCTTTCATTACCACTACACCTATCCACACTAAAACGCTTGTAACACATGCCCGAACAATCACTTAAAGAAAAAACCGCCAAAGGACTTCTGTGGGGTGCGATCAACAACGGAGTTCAGCAAATTCTTGTTCTTGCTTTTGGCATTATTTTAGGGCGATTGCTTTCTCCATCCGAATACGGTATGGTAGGTATGCTTACAATATTTACCCTGATTGGTAACTCGCTACAAGAAAGCGGATTTCGTGCCGCATTGGTTAATCTGAAGGAAATCAGGCATGAGGACTATAACGCTGTATTCTGGTGCAGCACGTTTATCGGAATAGCAGCATACCTGATTTTATTCTTCTGTGCCCCGTTAATAGCTCGTTTTTACGGAGAGCCGGAATTATTGCCATTATCCCGTTATTGCTTTCTCGCCATACCGATAGCCAGCTTAGGAACCGTACAAGGAGCATATCTCTTCCGCAATCTGAAAGTACGACAGCAAGCCATATCAGGAATACTCGCACACATCATATCAGGATGTCTGGGAGTCACATTAGCCTTTTATGGGTTTTCTTATTGGGGTATCGCCACTCAAAGCCTTACTTACCTGATAGTTGTAACTCTCTGCTCCTGGCATTTTTCATCATGGCGTCCAACATTGCATATCGATTTCAGTCCGCTGAAACCTCTTTTTTCATTCAGCAGCAAAATTTTGATAACTAACATTGCCAATCAGATAAACAACAACATCCTATCGGTTGTACTAGGTAAATTCTTTACTTCGCAATCAGTCGGAAACTATAATCAGGCCAATAAATGGAATGCAACAGGGCATCAGTTTATCACAGGCATGCTAAACAGTGTGGCACAACCTATATTAGTAAAGGTGCGCGACGACCAGGAACGAGAATTACGGGTTTTCCGGAAAATACTCCGGTTCGTAGCTTTCATAGCTTTCCCTGCCATGTTTGGCTTATCAACGGTTACACGTGAACTTATTCTTATCACGGTAGGAGAAAAATGGACAGGCAGTATTTCTCTGATGCAACTATTATGCATAGGAGGAGCTTTCATCCCTATCAGCACACTGTTTTCAAATCTTATTATCAGTCAAGGGAAATCAAACATCTATATGTGGAATATCATATCACAAGTAGTTCTACAGCTGATAACAGTACTCTGCATCATCATGATGAAAGGCAGTATACAAACAATGGTGATAGTTTATGTATGTATCAATATCATATGGCTGTTTGTCTGGCGCACCTATGCCCATCGATTCATCGGTCTTAAGTTTCGTATGCTCATGTCCGACTTGCTTCCTTTCATGTTACCAGCTATTATTGCCTGCTGTATTGGAGGAATAGCAGCTTCATTGATTGGAGGACATATCATTGTGACTTTTATCATTAAGATATTAGTAGCTGCAATCTGCTACATGGGAATTATGAAACTAAGCAATGCAGAAATCATGCATGAATGTATCAATTACTTGCTAAAGAAAAAAGTATCATGAAAGGTAAACTGTATATCGTCAGTGCTCCGCGATTTATCTTCGACGGACTCACTCCCGACAGGCAAGAGAGAATCGTATATCTTCCCGACTTTTTAAGTTTCCCGAAAACTCGCTTCAAGCAACTGACAAGAGCATTACTTGTCGGACGTATACACTTGCCTAAGAAAATACTATATACCTGGTTTCAGAAAGAATATCTGGACCAGATGCTTCAGACCAAAGCAGGTGATGCCATTCTGATATATGAGGGATGTAATGTAAATGTATTGAAGGCAATCCGTTCTTTAATACCATCCGGAGTAACATGCCATATTTATTATTGCAATCCGATTCATACTACGTTCAAAAATCCATCAGAAGATTTAAAGAAAATACAGCAACTGGGATATGAACTCAGTACATTCGATCCGAAAGATGCAGAACGGTACAATATAAAATTCGCCAACCAGTATTTCAGATATCCGGCAGAAGATATACCAGAAGAACCTGCTTCCGACTGTTTTTTCTGTGGCTTAGCTAAAAACCGCATCCATGAATTACAGGCATTAAAAGAGCTGCTGGAAACAAACGCATTAACATGCAACTTTATTATACCCGAAACAGCTAAAGAAGGAATTTCATATGCAGAATATCTGAAACAACTGTCGCTGTCACGCTGCGTGATAGATATTAACCAATCCAATCAAACAGGTCTGACCCGACGGCCGTTAGAAGCTTTGTTTTATAATAAGAAGCTGATAACAAACAATGCAGATATCCGGCGACACAACTTCTATAATCCAAAAAATATATTTATTTTTGGGATAGACTCAACCGAATTTCTCAAAGAGTTCGTAAAAAGTCCTGTTGACAAAATACCCGAACAGATACGACAGCAATACGATATTAATACATGGATTGACCAATATTTACCTTGAAAGCCATGCATACACCAGTTAACTATATAACAACCTGGTTCTACAAAGAATCGAAAGAAGAAGCCAGTTTCTACCCCCAACTGGGACAGAAAGGAAGTTCCTCACTTGTACACTCCATTTACATGCAGATACAAGTACCTTTCTTCGTAACGTTCAAGCATTATAATCCAGATGCCCAATTTATCTTCTTCACCAATTTAAATCAGAAAGAGTTGCCCGACTATCTCATCCGGCTTTTCCATAAACTGAATGTAGAGGTCGTAACATTACCCTATACATGCAAACCACCTAAAGACTGGTATCCGGCATGGCAGAACCAGTTTTACTTGTACGATATTCTGAAGTACATGGACGGCCGGATGCTAGAAAATGATACATTACTCATCAGTGATGCCGATTGCTTGTGCCGTACACCTTTGAATACGCTCTTCGACGCTGTCCGTAAAGATGGAAGTGCACTTTATGAATTCATTACCGACAGAACATACTCCATCAACGGTATTACACTTCCCCAGATGGAAGAGGTATACCAGTCGTGCTACGGCAAGGAGGCAACAAGCTCTATCACGTATTATGGAGGGGAGTTCGTTGCCTTACGCAAAGATATAATCAGCAAAATAAATATCGCTTATCCTCAACTGTGGGCATTCAATCTGGAATACGGAAAACAACATCCGTTCAAGCTGAATGAAGAAGCCCATATATTGAGTTTACTTGCCGAACATTTGAACATACGGAACACAACGGCAAACCGATATGTGAAACGTATGTGGACTACTCCTCATTTCAACAACGTGCAACCCGGCGACGAAAGCTATCCGGTATGGCATTTGCCATATGAGAAAAAGCGGGGATTATACTACCTGTACAGATTGATAGGAGAAAAGAGTGAAATAACAGATGAAGCCGATTTCTGGGAAAAAGCAGGAAAATATACAGGCATTCCTCATATCAGTCTGAAGAAAAAAGTAAAAGACCGTCTTACCACATTATGGATGAAATTCAAATAATTTATCACGATAAACGACCAGCATGATGAAAATCCTGACAATCATTGTTTCATATAATTTCGAAAAATGGATAGAGCGATGTTTAGGCAGCTTGAAAGCATCATCACATCCTACCGATATTATCGTGATAGACAACTGTTCGAATGACCGGACGGTAGAGATTATTAAAACCCAATATACTTATGTAAGACTGATAGAAAACCATGCCAATTTAGGATTCGGCAAGGCTAATAATATCGGTATGCAGCTTGCATTAAAGGAAGGATATGATGCAGTTTTTCTGCTGAACCAAGACGCATGGATAGGAAGTGATACGCTTGCGACACTGGCAGAACAGTCTGTAAAGCATCCTGAGTTTGGCATTCTTTCTCCCGTACATTTAAACGGAAGCGGAGAAGAACTCGACAAAGGGTTTGCTTCATACGCTCAGCTCGCAAGCATCAATAACCTTCCCCACAGACATGAGCCCATATCATGCCCGTTCATCAATGCTGCTTTTTGGTTTATTCCAGTCAGCACTTTACAGCGGACTGGAGGATTTTCTCCTCTCTTCTACCACTACGGAGAAGATAAAGATTATGTAAACCGCCTGCACTTCCATCAATATAAGATAGGCTATATTCCGACCATATATGGTTGTCACGACAGAGAATTCCGCAAAGTTTCTTTCGAAGGATTCTTGCGTGCGGAACGTGTCTATCTGCTTTCAGAATATGCCAATATCAATTATCGCTTCACACAAGCATTTGCTTACGGTATTTTGGCAGGAATCAAGAAACTTACAATAGCCCTTTTAAAAGGACATATCAAATATGCCAAAGGATATGCTTCTACCGTTTTCAGTTTACTCAAACAGAGTAAAGCTGTAATTCAAGTTCGTAAGCAAACCAAACAAATTCACGCCAGTTATCTTTAAACCATGACATACGCACCTATTCTGTTATTCGTCTACAACCGTCCGGAACATACCCGACAGGTTGTTTCTTCTCTGCTACGCAACAAAGAAGCAGCAGACAGCCCTTTATTTATCTATGCCGACCAAAGCCAAAAACCTGAAAGTGATGCTGCTGTACAAGAGGTACGCCGATATATACATAGTATCAGCGGATTTAAAACAATAACCATTATCGAACGTGAAACGAACTGGGGACTTGCACGCAACATCATCGATGGGGTAACAACACAAGTCAATCACTTCGGAAGGGTTATTGTACTGGAAGATGACTTGATAGTAGCTCCCTATTTTCTGAAATTTATGAATGATGCACTAGAGGTTTATAAGGACGAACAGCGGGTGGGACATATTCAGGCATGTGACTTTACAAAAGACATATCACTGCCTGATACTTTCCTTATCAAGTGGACAGGCAGCTGGGGATGGGCAACATGGAGCCGGGCATGGAAGCATTTCAACCCTGACGGCAAAGAACTGCTTGCACAACTGGAAGCACGTAACCTGACACGATACTTCGACTTTAACGGCAATTACCCTTTCACTCGAATGCTACGCCGGCAAATAGAAGGGAAAAATAACTCTTGGGCTATCCGCTGGAACGCCAGCCTTTTTCTAGCTGATATCTTATCGTTGAATGTAGGGAAATCACTGATACAAAATACCGGATTCGACGGAAGTGGAACAAACTGTGGTGGAGGTGGTCTGTACGACTCCACTCTATGGCAACAACCTCTTCCTGTAACACTTATTTCCCCGACAGAAGAAAATCAGACAGCACGAAAGGTATTCGAAAGATACTATCACCAGACAAATTGTTTCTGGGCAAAAGCAATTCGACGTATCAAACGCACGTTAAAGGGAGATTTTGGCGCCTGATTCGGAAGAAAAAAAATAAAATGAATTACCTTTGCACAAAATTCAGGAAGCAATGAGAGTATTAATCATCAATACTTCCGAGCGAATCGGAGGGGCAGCGATAGCGGCAAATCGTTTAATGGAGGCACTCAAAGGCAAAGGTATAAAAGCCAAAATGCTGGTGCGCGACAAACAGACAGATCAGGTTACAGTCGTACCACTGAAAAAATCATGGAGACATATCTGGCAGTTTGTTTGGGAACGTGTAATTATCTGGAAAGCAAACCATTTCAAAAAGCACAACCTTTTTGCTGTTGATATTGCCAGCATGGGAACGGATATCACTTCATTGCCGGAATTTCAGCAAGCCGATGTCATACATTTACATTGGATCAACCAAGGAATGCTTTCGCTGAAAGATATACAGAAAATCATTGATTCCGGAAAACCGGTCGTATGGACCATGCACGATATGTGGCCTATCACGGGCATCTGTCACCACGCACAAGACTGTACAAAGTATCAGACTCAGTGTCATACTTGTCCGTTGCTCTATAAAGGCTCCAAGCACGACCTCTCATATCAGGTTTTCCTGAAAAAACAGAAACTATACAAAAAAGCCAATATAACGTTCGTTGCTTGCAGCCAATGGCTCGAAGAACTTGCCAGACATAGTGTACTGGCTTTGGGACATTCGGTTACCAATATACCTAACCCCATTAATACCAACCTTTTCCGTCCGTTAAACAAAACACAGGTACGTAAGAACCTGAATTTACCGACTGACAAGAAACTACTTTTGTTCAGCTCGATGAAAATAACCGACCCGAAGAAAGGTATAGATTATCTGGTAGAAGCATGCAAGCTGATCCAGCAACAGCATCCTGATTTCTGCAGTTCACTGGGAGTAGTAGTCGTCGGAAAAGAGTCACAACAATATGCCGATCTTTTTCCCTTCCCCATCTATTGCCTGAGTTATGTAGGAAACGAAAAAGAACTGGTAAACATTTACAATGCTGTCGATTTGTTCGTAACACCTTCGCTACAGGAAAATCTGCCTAACACGATTGTAGAAGCAATGTCGTGCGGCATTCCATGTGTAGGATTTAACATTGGCGGCATTCCGCAAATGATTGACCACCTGCACAACGGCTATGTAGCCCAATACAAATCATCAGAAGACCTCGCCAATGGTATATGCTGGTCGCTGAATGAAGGAGATTATGCAAGCCTCAGCGAAGAGGCACGGCGAAAAGCTGTAGATACATATTCAGAGCAGACTGTCGCCATGAAATATATCAAGATTTACAACCATATTACAGGGGAAAATGCATAATATCACACATCTGCATCCGAAGTTTTCCATTATTACTGTAACCTATAATGCCGAAAACGTTCTGGAGGATACTATTCAAAGTGTCATAACCCAGACTTATAAAAATGTAGAATATATCATCGTAGACGGCAAATCGACCGACAAGACAATGGAAATAGTCGGCCGATACAAGGAACATATCCATACAGTTGTAAGCGAACGCGATAAAGGATTATATGATGCCATGAACAAAGGCATAGCCTTAGCCACGGGAGATTATGTATGTTTTCTGAATGCCGGCGACGAACTGCATGAAGATGATACCTTACAGTTGATGGTGCATTCACTGGCAGGACTTAACGAACTGCCGGACGTAATATACGGAGAAACAGCCATCGTGGATGAAGAAGGACATTTCTTACGGATGCGGAGACTTTCTGCTCCTGAACAACTTACATGGAAAAGTTTCCGTGAAGGTATGCTGGTCTGTCATCAAGCTTTCTTTGCCCGTCGTGACCGCGCAGTCAAATACGATTTGCACTATCGTTTCTCTGCCGACTTCGACTGGTGCATCCGTATCATGAAACAAAGTAAGATACTTCATAATACTCACCTTACTTTAATAGACTACCTGAACGAAGGGATGACTACACGCAACCACAAGGCATCGCTGAAAGAACGCTTTCGCATTATGTGCAAACACTACGGATATGTATCAACTGTCATGAGACATCTATGGTTTGCATTGCGACTGATACTTCACAAATAATAACGATGTTTCTTTTGATGGTCCAGTAAAAAACACTACATTGCGATACAGAAACTATAAACTTATCGCAATAATGAAACAACTTGTCCTAATTTTGTTCTTTTTATGTACTATATGTACAGAACTATCCGCGCAGAAAAATATCACTAGTCTTAGTCCGACTATCAACATCAAAGGAGTAGTAAAAGAAGATATCAGAGAGATAAAAGCCGGCACTCCTTTTACTCTCCAGCGCTTTGTAAAACTGACACAATACCAACCAAGCGACCCCAATTACCGGCAAGCAGTATTGATTGTCAACGGACAACAACAAGGTGTCGGCCTCAACGATATGTATAAGCTGGAGTTTACTCCTACCGATCCGAACACGTTCTGGTTGGCCGCACAGATCAACTCCAGACTGGTACAGTATTACGAAACCAAAGGACTTCAGGAAACCATGAGAAAAGAAATGGAAAATGAAGCCAACACCTATCTCGACGAGTTGGAAAAAGCAGGAATGATTTATGAGGACGCTGCCATGGAAGACTACGTACACTGTATCATGTTGAGTATGATTCCCAAAGAATTCATAGCCGAACGATATGGAATGCCTTATATACGTATACTGAAATCTCCCAATCCAGATATCTTGATGCTAAGCAATAATTGTATGCTGGTTTCAAGCGGATTGCTTACACTGCTCGATACGGAAGATGAATTATTTGGCATGCTTGCCAGAGAAACAGCACATTATGTTCTCGACCATGCTGTAATAACCGTCAACAAAAATATCAACCGCGCCAATCGGGCTGCCTTCTGGAGTGGTGTAGCCGATGTTGCAGGCCTGGCCATCGAAGCTGCGCTTTACAACAAATATGAAAACTATGTACCAGGAGCTATCTTTACAACCAATGCCATTGTACAGACACTGGTCAATTATGATATATACAACCGCATGGGACTGGATTATTCCAAACAACAGGAAAAGGAAGCCGACGACGTTGCTGTCCAGTTTATGCAATTCATGAAAAAAGATCCTTCCGCACTGATTTCAGCACAGAATAAAATCCTGCAATATTATCTGGAAATAAAGGATAAAAGCGTATTGGAAAAATACGGTATATATAGCAGTCTGGAAGAAAGGCTTACCAGATTGCAGAAAAAATACCCACTAAAGGAAACGGGAAAAGATCCTATCTACCTGAAACGTACAAGCGGATTGATCAGCTTCTCTGCAGCCATGATGGAATACAATCGGGATTATATACAGGCCATGAAGTTAGCCCAGAAAAATATAAATAACAAGATGGCTTCATCCGATGACTATGTAGTCATGGCAAAGTGTATCATGAAACAAGATAACAGTGCAGAAAGCAACCTGAAAAGTTGGGAAATGCTGAAGAAAGCCGAATCACTGAGTGAGTTTTCTAATGTGAATATCTCAAAACAGAAGATTCTCTTATTGTTGCGCGACAATAAACAAAAAGATGCCGTTGCCGAAGTCAATCAATACATCCAAATGTTGAATGATATCAAACAGACTCCTCATAGCGAAACCGATGAACTATGGCTGGCAAAAGAATACCATTGGGCTACCACGTTGATGAAACAGTTATATATTCTGTAATTCTCTCAAAATAAAAGGATTACTACAAGAAAAAATTCATCAGCATAATAACAAGAAAATATCAGCATGTTTTCCTCCAAACATGCTGATATTTTTTTATTTTTCGTACAAATATTTTTCAGAAGAAAAGGAAGAGTTTTCAGAGAGCTCTTCGAGAGAAAATAATATGCCCTTTACTTCTTTATACAAACTCAATAGTATAAAAAGTAAAGGACATATCTTATGTTAGTCTGACAAACATTCATATCAGACAAGAGGTATCATACTTATTCTTTTCTTCGCTTACGAAGTTGTAAGACAACAGCAATAACTGCTACAATAGCCAATATTCCCAAAGCAACAAAAGCAACAGTTTCGGTAACATGCAATGATTTCGGATCGAAAACAAAACGTACTGTATGTTTACCTGCCGGAACATTCATTGCACGAAGAATATAGTCGGCACGTCCATGAACCGTTTCCTTATCGTCTATGTAAGATTCCCAACCCGGATAATAGATTTCAGAAAATACTACTACTCCACCATTCTGAGAATTAACTTCATAAACCAGTTCATTCGGTTCATAACTTTTCAGAACAACTGTACTCAAGCTGTCTTTTCCTGCTCCCGAATCTTTTACAGCTTCGGCAAAGCGTTTGTCTACTACAGCCACTTTGGCAGGATCAATCTGATGAATAGCCTCTATTTCTTCGTTGGCATTGTTCACATACTGAACCTTGTCTACAAACCAAGCGTTACCCAAGGCATACGGATTGAATATAGGAGCTGTAGAACCACCCTGAAGCGGGAAAATAAAGTAACGGGTATTCAGCATGTTCAGCACAGGGAAATGAACGGGATCTACCTTTGTCATATCTCCACCTGCTGCCGGAAGTTCTTTAAACAAGGCAGTCATTTCACCCTGGATATGCTCTTCTATCATTTCCTGATAACGGCGCAACTTGGCTGCGTGATAACCTCCGATACTCTTATGCCAGTACGAAGTCTGGTTTTCATTAAATGTATTGCTAGCCAGATTCAGTACACGATAATCGAGTGTCTTGTCTTCCAGAATCTTCTTATCCGTTTCCGAAGGTTGCAGGAAAGGCTGCATCTCTGTTCCTTTAGCCACAAACTGTTCGTCGTACAAATAACGCTTATTCACGCTCCACATATCTACCAGACACAATATAGTCAGCGTAGCGACAAGCAACCCGGCTTTCAGTTTTCCGGCACAATAAGCCCAAAGTAATGCCACACCAATCAATATGATAACAAAACTTCTCCAAGCATCCGACGTAAAGATAGCTACACGCATATCTTCCAGGTTCATCAGGATCGGAGCAAGCTGTTCTGCCGGAATAGCGTTTTGCAAAGCGCTCATTTCCATGCTCGAAACATACGACGGGAAGAATACACGCGGAGCAACAGCAAACAACAAGGCCAGTCCGCCTGTCAATCCCAGACTGATATAAAAAGCTTTTGCTTTTTCTTTTAATACAGAAGGATGTTCAATCACTTCCTTCAATGCCATGATAGCCAACAACGGAATGGTAAATTCTGCTATTACAAGAATAGATGATACAGCACGGAACTTATTGTACATCGGGATATAATCGATAAAGAAATCGGTCAGTCCCATGAAATTCTTTCCCCACGACAGTATAATAGAGAACAGTGTACCGCCCAGCAAAGCCCATTTCATCGGACCTTTTACTATAAAGCAGCCCATAATAAACAGGAACATTACGAAAGCTCCCACATATACCGGTCCCGAAGTTCCAGGCTGTTCACCCCAGTACTGCCCTATCTGACTGTACAGTCCCATGTATGTCGGATCTGCTTTCTTCATAGCCGTTTCATTCTGTGAAAGAGGAACAGATGCCCCACCCTTTACATTAGGAACAAGCAATGAAAAAGTTTCTCCTATACCATAGCTCCACTGAGTAATATAATCACGCTCCAGTCCACTTCCGGTCTGATTGGCAGAGTGTTCTTTTACCAGTTCACTCTTTCCGCGCATACTTTCCTTACTGTACTGATATGTATGATATATATTCGACAGATTCACACATATTCCCAATATTCCGGCAACAACCAATACTCCAGTCGATTTCAAGAATTGCGGAAAACGTTTCTCCTTCCATGCCGAAACACCATAGGCTATTGCAATGAACAGCATGACAAAAAGGAAATAGTAAGTCATCTGCACATGGTTTGACACGATTTGTAAAGCAACAAACAATGCAGTCAGCAAACCACCCCACAAATATTTTCCTCTATATATCAAAACCATACCTGCGATAGTAGGCGGTATATAAGCAAGCGTTACAAACTTCCAGATATGTCCGGCAGCAATAATAATAAAGAAATAAGAAGAAAAAGCCCAGATAATAGCTCCCAGAGCAGATAGCCAGACTTTAAAATTGAATGCACGAAGCAGGATGTAAAAACCCAGCAGCATGATAAAAATATATCCGGCATAGGTAGGAAGAAACAGCCGGTAGATTTCCTGAACAAAGTTCAATGTACGACTCGACTCATATCCCGGAGCCAGCTGATAAGTCGGCATACCGCTAAACAATGAGTTTGTCCATCGGGTAGCCTTACCATGCTTTTCATAGTATTCCTGATGTTCTCTTCCCGCTCCGATACCTGCTACAGCATCATGTTGTGCCAGGATACGTCCCTCGGTAATAGCCGGAAAGAAATAGGCGACTGATATAATTGCAAAGAGTGCAATCGCCACAATATCAGGGACAAGTTTCTTTAATTGATTCATACAGAAATAGTTTATTAATTAATGTTTTCAGGCAGCAAAGATAACACAATAGTCCATGAAAAATAGTAACTTTGCCATCGAAAATCATAAAAATAATATGAAAATAGGAATCATAACCGCCATGTCTTCAGAGCAGAAGCAACTGGCAAACCAACTGAGAGACAAGACAGAATGTACCAAAGGTCCCTTTAACTACATTGAAGGAACAATCAAGAACAATACAATCATACTGATGCAATGCGGTATCGGTAAAGTAAATGCTGCCGCCGGAGCAGTAGAGCTTATCCGCAATTTTGAACCTGACTGCATTATCAGTACAGGAGTAGCCGGAGGCATTGATTCTTGCCTTAAAGTCATGGATGTAGTAGCAAGCCGACAGATTGTGTATCATGATGTATGGTGTGGCGAAGGAAATGCTTACGGACAAATTCAAGGACTTCCGACTTTTTTCGACGGTAATGAAACACTTTACGACTGTGCTCTGTCGCTTGATACAGAAACAGCCATCCACGGTGGACTAATCTGTAGCGGTGATAAGTTCATTACAGATCGCAGTGAACTGGAAACAATCAAGGGAAACTTCCCCGAAGGTCTTGCAGTAGACATGGAATCTGCTGCGATTGCCCAAGTTTGCTACCTGTACAAAGTACCTTTCATCAGCTTCCGCATTATCAGTGACACTCCGGGAGCAGACAAACATTTCGAACAGTACCAGAATTTCTGGGGAGAAATGGCCGACCGTTCATTCCATGTTACTGAAACATTCTTAAAGGCTTTGCCAAACAAATTATAATAAAAGACAAGAAGATTATGAAGAAAATCCCAAGTTTTACTGTCGATCATATCCGTCTGTTACGCGGTATTTATGTATCACGCAAAGATACGGTAGGAAACGAAATCGTAACAACATTCGATATCCGTATGAAGGAGCCGAACCGTGAGCCTTGCCTCAGTCCATCGGCCATCCACACCATGGAACATCTGGCTGCAACTTTCCTGCGCAATCATCCTGTATGGGCCGACAAAATTATCTACTGGGGCCCGATGGGTTGCCTTACTGGCAACTATCTGGTTGTAAAAGGTGATCTTGAATCGAAAGATATCCTTCCATTGATGCAGGAAACCTTCCGCTTCATTGCCGGTTATGAAGGTGATGTACCCGGAGCCAGCGCTAAAGATTGTGGCAACTATCTGATGATGAATCTTCCGATGGCCCGCTGGGAAGCTGCAAAATATCTTCACGAAGTATTAGAGAATATTACCGAAGCACAACTTCAGTATCCGGAATAAAATAGATAATAAAAAAAGAAACTCCCTTATATTTGATCATTAATGATAATATACAATCAAATATAAGGGAGTTTTTAGTTACCTAATTTAAGAAGAAACTCAAATTAGGTAACTAGAAGGTTTAATTAGCCCACCAGCGCGGATCTCCAGCAACACCTTCACCGTCAAATTTCAGTTCTGGTTTAAAACGGAAATCACCATTGGTAGGATCGATAAACAGATCATCGCTTGTGTATTCCAAACTAATGGCATCATTAAATTCTCTACTATCAATTACCATATCAGATGTCACATAACAACCAGCATAACTTAGCCAACCGGAATAATCACTATTACCTGAATTAACTTTACTTCCTCCATTAGGACCAGAGAAAATACAATTAGTGATAGTAATCATCTTAGGTTGCTTTTCTAAACGGAACATCTTAGGAATACCTGTTTCATTATTATAAAAGGTACAGTTAGAGAACTCAAATTCAGATAAAGCTACACGCAGGTCAATAATCTGATTGCCGATTTCCCATAATGTACAGTCTGTTATAGAAATGGAACTTAACGTTCCAGCTTTCCCTATATTCAATAAACCATATCCACTTAAGCCAATATTCTTTAATATACAATTATCAATATTTATACTTTCAGCCATTGCGTCATTAGAATTCATTCGAATAATGCTACGAGGAACTTCACGAACTGTACATCCAGTAAAACTGATATTCGTAAAGCAATTACCATTACCTATTTCGACAAGGAATTGTGATCCTCCATTACTTAATACATCCATATACTGAACATAGAAGTTACCCATTGGAGCAGAGAAAGTAAACTTACTCATTTCCAAAACAGGATTTATTCCATTCACAATATTACCTGATAAATAAATATTCTTGATTCCTTCAGGAATAATTATTTCATCAGCCTTGTAAACCAACCCTCCCTCAAAAGCAAGAGTCACATCTACAGGTGCTTCAACTGTACCAGCAACGTTAGCTAAAACTATATTAATATCATCTTGAGGAGTGACATTAATCAAGGTTGAAGTAGATGAGCCTAAAGTTCGGAAAGTATACGTGCCTCGTAAGATTCCATCATTTAATATTTGAGCAATATAATTAGTTCCAATTTGCAAATCAGAGATAACTAATTGCCCATTCTGTAATTCGGTATCTGTCAATTGATGATCTTCAATCCAAAGAGTATCCGTATCAAGTTCAGGTTCATCATTTTGTATTAATTGGCCATACTTAATATTTGTTGCTTCCTTTTCAATATTCCACTGCAATGTAGCACTAGTAATTCCTGGAACAACCTTAGTAAAGATTTGCTCAGCAGGTGTATCAAAGCAAAGAGCTGTCCATCCAGACTCTTTACCAGTAAGATCATCCACACCTTTCACTCTAATTGAATAGCGGCTAGTACCATGAAGATCTTCAAATAATAAACGATATTCGGTAGCTGTTACTGTACTTTCCTCTTTATAAGCGGTCAGTGTATCAACTAATGCCGTTTCAGTACGTACAATATTATTAAAAAGAAGGCTGTCTCCCTCACTAAATTCAAATACATATTTGGTAGCATCTATAACCCCTGTAAAACTAACAATCACAGATGTAGGCCTTTCCTCCACTATATCAAAATGAATAGGACGATACATATTATCATAATTCGGGTCATATCCCCAGTTATTAGGGTCTTCACAAGAAACAATCAAAAGATTGAGCAGGCCCAATAAAATCAATAACCTATTTAGTTTCATAATTCTCAATTTTAATAAAACAAGTATCAATATCCATACGAATTGGACAAACATCCATTCGATTTATAAACATCTTCATAATAAATAGGATAAAGATGGCGATAATTACATTTGCCATTTCCCATCTGACTTATATTCTTTAAAATATAATCTTGAATCTGTGCTCCCCATTGTAGTTCTTGTAACAATCCAGTATAATCATAGGATGCACGTAATCCAGATGCACAAGCACACACTTTAGCTGAGTTCTGAATTAAAGTTTTTGCTGCACTCTCATCTTTGCGTTCCCAATAGTTTCCGGGGAACCAGCGTATTTCTCGATAAATCTTAGGATTCGGATTGGCATTTCGATTCATATAGAAATTAACAGAAGACCAGTCAATAAACTCACCATTTAAATTGCTTCCTTCATAAGTATAATATAATACTTGCGGAAAATCACTTGGGTTATAAGTTTTATCAAAAATCTGCACGGTCTTTGTACCATCCATCATATATAGCATAGCCTTCTTCATATCTTCGATTTTACTATCCAATAATCCCCAACGTACTAAATCTAATTTACGGATACCTTCACCTCCAAATTCCCAAGCACGTTCATTAACTATGGCTTCAAAGAAATCTGAATCATATGATGAAACTTGTGGAGAATCAGCTCCAAATGCACGTTGACGTACAGCTTCCAAAGCCTGACGAGGACTGATTCCGGCTACTGAATTTATCATATCGGCACTACCATTCAATGCATAACCAGCTTCCGCAAACATTAACAGCACATCAGAATAGCGCATAATAATCCAATTTATACCGGTCGGAGTTCGACTAGTTGCAGTAGCTGCAATACTGCGGTAAGTGTCAGAAGTCCACCAAAAACTCCATTTACCTAAACGCACATTCATTATATCATTATTCATTATTTCACGGTTGCCACCATCCACATCCGAATCTTTTTTATAAGTAGGCCAATAACATGCATAGTCACGACGCTTATCAGCTCTATCGAATGAATAGAAATAATAAGCATTCGTACTTACATAAGTACCACCGAATCCACGTTGTCCATAACCTATATTTCCATCCATGGCACGTCCCATCAGTGTTCCTATATCCCCACTATATCCAACACCATTAGCAACTTCAAATAAATTCTCGTTATATGCATTATAACCTAACCCGCAAACTGTTTTCCATATATCTCCATAATCGGGGTCCAATGCATGAGGATTCTCTGGATCTGCAATCAACTCTGCACACTGCTGCTCAGCAATTTCATAATAATCACGCCAGTTTTTAGGACGTCCTACATAAAAACCGTTTGTTTCTTCCATCCCAGGATTACCTTCAATGTTAGGATAATGTTCTACATTCGTATCATCAAAAGCATTTCCATCACGTACAGACCAACCACCTGCAAACAAAGCAATACGTGCCAATAAACCTTTTGCAAAACCTTTAGTTACACGTTCACTATTATAATCTGAAGTTCCCATCCAAGGCAAATAGTTTATCGCTTCTTTCATTTCTTTTATTATACAAGAATAGATACTGTCACGATCAGTCTTTCCCATATACACATTCGAAAGATCAGAATTAGACATACCTTCTTTATAAGGAACATCTCCATAGCGACGTACCAATTCAAAATAAGCTAATGAACGCAGCACCAAGGCCTCACCTAAATATCCCTGTAAAGTCTTAGATTCAGATAACTTAGTAGATTTACGTAAACCATCAACTGTAGTACTTGCTAATTCTGCCATTTTAAAAATACCTTCCCATTTTGTATTTTCCAAATACCAATTACACCAATAATTAGCAATACCATTATCTGCCCCTGCAGTAGAAGGATCTTTTTGATAGCCACTAGCCAATTCTATATCAGAGACACCTTGCCAATTGACAGACATTTTTTGTCCGTACACATAACTATCACACAGTTGAGAATAAATACCCATTATAGCTGACCGTGTCATACCCTCATTCTCATAAATAACCTCTCCTGTCTGTTCCGACAAAGATTCTGTATCTAGGAAATCACTACATGAAGCCATACACAGGCATCCAAATAGTAATATTATTGATTTATATTTTTTCATTATTCTATTTTATTTAAAATGTTACATTTACTCCTACTATATAAGAACGTGATTTGGGATAAGCTGAATAATCAAATCCCATAACCATCTTATTAGAACTTGTATTCACTTCCGGATCTTGTCCACTGTATCCTGTAATACACAACAAATTACTACCTGTAGCATACAATCGTAAATTACGTACTCCAAACTTTCGAGTTAAATTTTGAGGAAACGTATAACCAAGTGTTAATGTTCCTAGACGTAAGAAAGAACCATCTTCTATTGCCCAATCTGTCATAATCGAGTTATTCATCAAAGGATGCCAGATTGTAGCATTTGCATTAAGTTCTTGTAAACGAACAGGATCTGCATGTGCACCATAATAGATATTATATCCAGTTTCCGGATCAATTGTAGCAAAACGATTTGCCAGACTCATTTCCGAACTCATATTTTGATAACGTTTTGAACCAACAAACGAGGTGTAATCTATTTTATTAGCATTGAACACATCATTTCCATAAGACCAGTTAAATAAAGCAGTGAGGTCAAATCCCTTCCATCCTGCTGAAATACCAAAACCTCCAGTATGTTTAGGTAATGCATGACCTATTACCTGACGATCGTTATCTGCATCAAGATGCCCATCTCCATTTAAGTCTTTTAATTTCAAATGACCTGGACCAAAATACTGACCACTATTAGTTAACAGTTCTTCTGTCACATCGGGCACTCCTTCTTTTAAAACCCAACGCTGAGTTGTTTCGTCAAAATTAAAATCATCAAAAGTATACATACCGTCACAAACATAGCCATACATCAAACCAACTTCCTGTCCAACAAATACACGATAATTATCACTACCAACTTCTACTTTATCACCTTTAATAATCATTTCAGTATCCTCTGAGCCATAAAGCGCATCTACTCTATTTTTATTGAAAGCTATATTAAAATTAAAATCTAAAAAGAAATCTTTCTTATTTATTAAATTGGCATTCAATGAAAGTTCGACACCACGGTTTGTAGTCTGTCCTAAATTCTGATATTGAGTTCGATAACCAGAAACAGAAGGCAGCTGTATCTCCATGATCAAATCCTTTGTTACATCATTATAAAAATCGAAAGTAACATTTAATCTATTCCAAAAAGTCATATCCAATCCAAGATTGGTAGAATACTTTGACTCCCAGGTTAAATTTTCGTTACGCAAACGAGTTGATGGCTGCAAGCTGCTTTGTCCTATTTCATTCTGATAATAAAGATTTTTTGTATTAGTTACAGGGCTATAAGTCTGACGCCAATAAGATCCTACACGAGCATTACCAGACTTACCATAACTAGCACGCAATTTTAAGTTATTAAACCAGTTCCGAACAGAATCCATAAACTTCTCGTCACTAATTCGCCATGCTAACGAACCAGCAGGAAAAATTCCCCATTTATTACCTGGAGCAAAAACATTTGTACCATCCGAACGTAATGTAAAAGTCAAATAATAGCGGTCATTAAAAATGTAATTTAAACGTCCAAAATAAGACATGCTACGACTAGGTTCCTCAATAGTAGTATAAGTCGGTTCAGAAGTACCGTTATTCCACATTGCTAGAATATTATCTACTGTATAATCTGCAGGATAATAATCTGCATTTATTTCCATTTCATCACGTTGAGAATGTTTAGCTTCCCAACCTGCCATAATATCAAATCTATGTTTCTTCTGAATATCAAATTTATAATTCAATACAGTACGTAATGTCCAGTTATTTCCATTCCAATACTGACGTCGAGCAACAGGCTGTCCTGCCTTACTATTAGCTTCACCTGTATTTGCTAACCAAATATTATCCGTACGATCATAAGAATAACCATATGTACCTTCTGCACGCCACTCCAAACCTTTGATAATATTCCAAATTAAAGCTACATTATAGTTATTGTTAAACTTAGTCTGTTTTTTATACTCATTTGTAATATTAAACATCGGATCATTCAAGTTACTAATATTTTCTATCAGTATTTCATCATCACCAGCCAAATCCTCATCCGAGAGGTCTGTCAATGTTCCGATATTAGGATATTTAATCGCATCACGAAGTTTTGAGCCGCTAGATACACTTGGGCCATCAACCACTCTATTGGTCATTTTTGCATTAAAGTCTAAGCGTAATTTATCTCCAAACTTTTTAGTCAACTTTAAATTCAAATTATCACGTTTAAAATTAGAAACAGACATTATATAGCTTTCATCATCATGCGTATAGCTTAGACTATAAATCAAATCTTTACTACCTCCACTGATATTCAAATTGTAATTCTGCTTAATACCTGTATTTCCGAATAACATATCCTGCCAATTCGTTCCAACACGAGCCTTATAATTATTAATATCCTCCCAACGACCAAATTTGTCAAAGAAACCTGCATTATCAGAAGAATCCAATTCACGCTGTAAATACACATATTCATAAGGAGAAAGCACTTCCGTCTGATTATACATCCGGCTAAAGCCAACCGAAGCGTTAAACGAAACTTCTGTACGTCCAGTACGTCCACTCTTAGTTGTTACCAAAATAACTCCATTAGCACCTTTCGCACCATAAATTGCCGTAGAGGAAGCATCCTTTAATACATCAATACTTTCAATATCTGTAGGTGGTATATCATCAATACCACTAACTTCAAATCCATCTACTATAAAGAGCGGCTCATTACTTTGAGTAATAGAACCACCACCACGTACACGAATACTGACAGAAGCATCAGGAGAACCTTCGGAGGTAATTACGCTAACACCAGCCAAACGACCTGTAAGTGCACTTGAAGCAGAAGTCACAGGAATATTCTTCAATGTATTTTCACCTACAGAAGATATAGCTCCCGTCAAATCACGTTTACGAGCATTACCATAACCAACGGAAACAACCACTACCTCATCAAGCAACTGAGATTCATCCTCCATCTTAACCTTCAAAAGTTTACCAGGCTGAGATACAACTTCTTGAGGTTTCATTCCGATATAGGTAATAACAAGTACCTTTTTCTTCTCAGAAACCGTAATAGAAAACTTTCCATCCAGATCCGTAACTACACCATTTGTTTTATTGCCCTTTTCAATGACAGTAGCACCAATAATAGGTTCACCGTTTGAGTCTGTTACGATTCCTTCCACAGTAATACGCTGGGCTAGAGCCTCTATCGGTATCATAAAACATAACACCCATAAAAAAAATAGCCAGCTTCTTTTCACTTCCTTTTTCATGATATATTATTTTAGTTCAACAAAATCAATTGGATAAAACCACTATAACAAATTGATATAATATAAATATGGAAAATATTTCTCCTCAATAATTGAGATATATTAAAATCAATAAGCTATAAGATTTTAAGTTCTTTTTGTTTTTGCAAACAAATTTAAGCTACCACATTTTTTATAAAGTGAACTATTTATTCTTTTTTGTATACAATTTGGGATATAAAAATGTAATTCTATAGGAATCAATGAGTTTAAATAATTCAACAAATTTACAAGAAGGTTAGCAAGGTAAAAATTGGTTCATCAATAAAAGCTCGGTTAATTTTTTCTTTAACAACAAAACACAAATCGAGCCGTCCTTCTTTCGAAGAGGCGGCTCGATTTGTGTTTTGTTGCAGCAAGTAATGAATTACTTACGCAGACCGAGTTCCTTAACAATAGCACGGTATCTTTCGATATCGCGGTTCTTCAAGTAAGTCAGCAAAGAACGACGCTTACCTACCAGTGTTGTCAGAGCTCTTTCAGTGCTATAATCTTTTCTGTTGAGCTTCATGTGCTCAGTCAGGTGAGAAATACGGTATGAAAACAATGCAATCTGTGCTTCAGGTGAGCCAGTATCAGTGTTAGACTTTCCGTACTTTTCAAAGATTTCTTGTTTTTTAGCTGCGTCTAAATACATAATTTTGACTATTTTTTAATATACTAAATTGATTTGCGGGTGCAAAGATAGTGATAATCTTCCGTTATACAACATTTTTCTTCTTTTTTATACACAAAAAATGAAAGAAACATGCAGATTTTCATTATATTTAAAGCTTTGAAAATACAAACAATCCAAAAACACAATAAAACCGTATTATGAAAACTACTTATTTCATCAAGACACTGCTGCTCACTTGCTGTCTTATTCCGGCTATCATGCTTGCCGAAAATGTATCAGTCACCCAATTAAAGACAGAACAGCTTAGCAATCCGATGGGAATTGATACTGCCAGTCCACGCCTAGGATGGCAACTGGAATCGGACAAACAAAATGTGATGCAAACAGCCTATCATATTCTGGTAGCTTCTTCACCCGAACTCCTGGCACAAGACAAAGGCGACATATGGGATTCAGGAAAAGTTCAGTCATCCCATTCTCAGTGGATTCAGTATGCAGGAAAACCATTAAAGAGCAATGATTTATGCTACTGGAAAGTAAAGAGTTACACTACTGTAGGAGAAAGTGAATGGAGCCAGCCTGCAACATGGAGCATCGGATTATTAGGAGAAGTAAAATGGAAAGGCCGGTGGATAGGACTGGACAAAGTTTTCCCATGGGAAAAAGAAACAGCCCACAGCCGCCTCAGCGCACGCTATTTACGCAAAGAGTTTTCCATCAGTAAACCGATAAAGAGAGCTACTGTAGGGGTTGTCGTTTAATTCTAAGAATTCAATATCTATAGACGAGGGTATGCC
>DXLM01000045.1:14353-26774 GCA_019414725.1 Bacteroides sp. | reverse complement strand
TATCTTGTTGCTTTCATATCATGAGTTTTTGTTGTTTGTCAAAATCAGATTTCCAAATTACCCGACACTGTGCCTTGCGTGTCCCACGGTTGGATCGTGGCATTCACTTCCACTTCCGTACCTACAGGTGTGCGTTTCAGCGTAATGGTGAAAACAGTTTTCTTGCCTTGCTCGAAGGTACGCTCGGCTTCCACCGGCCATGTCAATACAGTGCCGCCCGTCAGGGTTAGTTTCAAATTCCTTCCGCTTGCACCCTCTTGCGGCAGGATGATGGCGGAGGCGGTCTTGCCATCGGCGGCCGTGTTCAACGTAAGGGTGGCGAGGTCCTGCCCGGCAGTCAGCGTGTTCTGCAACACGTTGAAGTCTGCCTTCACGGGCTGTTTGCTCAGCGTGATGCCCATGCCTGCCAGTTCCGCATCACTCACGCCTTCACCGGCAGTCAACTCTACTTCCACACGGCTCAGGCGGTGGAAGAACTTCAAATCGACTGTATTGGTACTTTTGTCCTTTCCCGTGGCGTTGTCGCTCCGCAGCAGGTCGATGTCGGCAGGGGCCTTTTGGTCGCTCACATCCACCTTATATATATCGTCCGTCAGGTCGGTTTGCGGGTAGTAAGCAATGAAGTCCACCTTCTCATCCGCATTCAAAGGAAAGTAAATGGTCTGTTCTGTTCCGGCAGGTGTAAACTTTCCATCTCCGGCGGTGGTCACATACTTGCGGTTGGTGGCGTCGTCCGTCACTGTCTTCATTCCGTGTTCCAGCATATAGATACCGATACCGTCGTTTGCCTCCCATGTGTCGGTCGTGGCGCGGGGAAGCGTGATTTCTCCGGCAAAGGAAACGGCTATACGTCCGTCATCCACTTGCGGTTCATTTTCATTATTGCTACATGCGGCTATCATCAGGGCTGCCATGCCGATAAACAGATAATTTGTTTTCATCATACTATTTGTCATTTTAAATTTGTTACTTGATGGTTATATTCACCACTTCCTGTACCTGCCAATCGGTGATGGTTGCTGTACCTGCCGGAGTGTTGTTGCGGGCATCTGCTGTCACGCAGTTTCCGTCACGGGTAAATGCAGGTGCGGTGGTCATCGGTTCCCCACCCGGCGTCTGTGTATTGGCTTGGATGTCTTTTCTTGGGACGCGGCTGCTGTTTCGGACAGCTTTTGAAGGCCAGTTAGGGTCAGTTCGTCCTGTTTTGCGTTTTCTGCCGTTTTCACCTTGAACATATTATTTTCCTCCACAAAATGGAATACCATTTGCGGAGCTTTGTTTGTTGCCGGCGCAAACATCGGTGCGGCAACCATAGCCAGTAGTGTGTATACAAGCATAGTTTTCCATGCATTCATATCAGTATGGTATATTAGTGTTTTTTATATAGGATGCCTTGCGGCTGTTTTTCGTGCAGAAAGAGAAAAAAACGGGTTGCTGAAGAAGCTTTTGTGTTGCACAAAAATATAACATGTAAGTAAATGATTGCAAATAAAATCAATTGTCTTTCGTTCAAGTCAATGAAAGACAATTCTTTATATGCTGAAAAGCAGGAAAACTAACGAAAGACAATGTTTAATTAGCGAAAGACAATTTTATCCAAGTACGAAAAACAGTGTGGCAGTTGAGGACATTCAGAAAAAACAGGCACATCATTCACCGGTAATCTGATGCGCTGGATGTGGGAAAGATGATTTGGAAGGCAAAGATGTCAGGAGGATGTTTCGATTTCCGCATCAGTGTTCTTTAAGTAGATTTGTTTACAGTAACTTTTGGGAGTCATTTCCATCATTTTTTTGAAATCTCTGTTGAAATTACCGCTATTGTTGTATCCTACCATTTCACATACTTCTTCTATCGTATATCCGGGATTTTCGGCAAACAGACGGGCTGCTTCGCGCAAACGAAGCTCCTTGCGCCACGGACGGAAATCCATTCCGTAATGGTCTTTCATATATTGCCGGAAGAATGATTGGGACACTCCGAAAGAATCTACCACGATACCGGAAGGGATATCCTTCTCACAGTATGCTTTCTCATCTACATATTTTTGTAATCTTTCTTTTAATAGCCGCTCTTTTTCTTGAAAAACAGTTTTTGACTTTTCCTTGTTCTCTTTTACGGACTTGTCTGTTTCGCCCATGTCTGTTTCCATCGGATGTGCATAAATCTTTGTTTCGGGTGGAACAGCCGCAATGACCGGAATCGCAAATTTCATCCTGCGATAGTAGTTGACGAACCACATCACCATGAAGCTGTAATAAAGCACATACAGTGGAACAAAGAATTTGTACCAGTCGGTAAAAAATAAAATGGGTATAGCCATGATCCCAATAGCCAGTGCACTATAAAATCCGGTCTTTACCCATGCCAGACGATTCTCTTCGTCCTCATCATAATAGTCCTCTACCTCTTGTACCGTCTTGCGGTAAGCTTGCGTGAATTTTCGGGTATAGATAGTTAACTGGATAATATAAGCGGCGATGCCCGTATAAAAGAACCACAAATAATAGTCTATAAAACAAAACAAGGCGACAAACAGGATAATGCCTGCCGCTGCAATGCCTCCGGCCTGTCGGAACACTATGCTCCATCTGACTTCACCCGGACGTATGAAAACCAACATGGATATGGTAAAAAGAAAAGCCTGAAACGATGCAACGAAAAGTGTACTGGCAGGTTCAATACGATGGTCATAACCCGTAAAGCAGCATACCAGACTGAGAAGGGCGAGTACGAAATAAGAGGGCACAAGGATATTACGGGCCTTCCGTAACTTTTCTAATCCGCATTCCGGCGGTATCGTTGTAGTTGCTAGCATGCTTCCCAGCATCGCTACTATGAAAGCTGAAGTTCCCATCAAAATTTTATATGTCGTTTCATCCATGTGTTCAAATCGTTAGGGTTACAAAAGTAGTCTTTTTTGTATTGCGTGCCAAATAATTGGTTTTCAAAGAATAAGAAAAAATAATGATGCCCGTTGTCTCCTTTTCCGCCGAATAAGAATAGATTGGAGAAATTCTTATGATTAAAAATGGAGTTAATAAAAAATATACCAGTCTACACAGACTGTTCTGAATCTTGCCGTATTTCAGTTTTCTTTTTCTTATACAAAAATGAAAAAAGGAAGTAGAGATGGCTGATTAAACTGTTTTATGAGCTTATTGCCGTTTTTTAGCTATTGGAAACATATTGGTTAAGGAAATATTCAAAATATTGCAGATAGAGGGCTATAGTTAACGAAAAAAGGGGTGCATGATGAACACCCCTTTTGCTCAGTAAAGATAAGGCCTTATCTTTACTGGTTGTTTGTAACATTCTAGTTGCGGAATTTTAATCCGTCACCCGCTGTTTCTACGATAATCGGTTTGCTTCGGTCCACTTCCTGTGACAATAGCTTTTTGGACAAATCATTCAGCAAATAGCGTTGGATGGCACGTTTCACGGGACGGGCGCCGAATTCGGGATCATAGCCTGTGCTGGCAATGAAACGGACGGCCTCATCGGTCATTTCCAAAGTAATGCCGTTGCCGGCCAGCATATTCTTGATACCGTTGATTTGTAACATCACAATTTGTTCTATCTCTTCTCTGTTCAAAGGCAAGAACATGATTGTTTCATCTATACGGTTCAGAAACTCCGGCCGTATCGTTTTTTTCAACATGGACATAACCTCTTTCTTCGTCTCTTCAATCACCACTTCGCGATTCTCGTCATTAATCTTTTCGAACTGGCTTTGAATGTATGCGCTGCCCAGATTGGAAGTCATGATGATAATTGTATTCTTGAAGTTTACCGTACGTCCCTTGTTGTCAGTCAGACGTCCGTCATCCAAAACTTGCAGCAGAATATTGAACACATCGGGATGTGCTTTTTCTATTTCATCAAACAATACCACAGAGTATGGTTTGCGTCGGACGGCTTCTGTCAACTGACCGCCTTCATCGTAACCTACGTATCCGGGAGGCGCTCCGATCAGACGGGATACAGAGTGTTTCTCCTGATATTCGCTCATGTCGATACGCGTCATCAGACTCTCGTCATCAAACAGGTAGTCGGCCAATGCTTTGGCAAGTTCTGTCTTACCTACACCGGTAGTACCCAGGAAGATGAATGAACCTATCGGACGTTTCGGATCCTGTAATCCGGCACGGCTACGGCGTACGGCATCGGATACGGCTGCTATGGCTTCATCCTGACCTACCACACGCAAATGTAATTCTTGCTCCAGATGAAGCAATTTGTCACGTTCGCTTTGCAGCATCTTGTTGACCGGTATCCCTGTCCACCGTGAAACAACATCGGCAATGTCCTCAGCGGTAACTTCTTCCTTTATCATGGCACTGTCACCCTGCTTGTGTTTCAGGTCTTCTTGAATATCCTTGATCTCGTTCTCTAAAGCCTGTAATTTCCCATAACGGATTTCGGCTACTTTACCGTAATCTCCCTCACGTTCCGCTTTCTCGGCTTCGAATTTCAATTGTTCTATTTCCTGCTTGTTTTGCTGAATCTTGTTGACCAGTTCCTTTTCACTCTGCCATTTGGCTTTGTAAGAGGTTTCCTGTTCTTTCAGTTCGGCAATCTCTTTATTCAGTTGTTGTAATTTCGGCTCGTCTTTTTCACGTTTGATGGCCTCACGTTCAATTTCCAGTTGTTTCAGGTGACGTGAGATTTCATCCAGTTCTTCAGGCACGGAATCACGTTCCATACGCAATTTGGCAGCAGCTTCATCCATCAGGTCAATAGCCTTGTCCGGAAGGAAACGTTCGGTAATGTAACGGTTACTCAATTCTACAGCGGCAATGATGGCTTCATCTTTGATACGTACCTTGTGATGGTTTTCGTAACGTTCTTTTAACCCACGGAGAATGGAGATGGTGCTCAGCGTGTCCGGTTCGGCTACCATAACGGTTTGGAACCGGCGTTCCAATGCCTTGTCCTTTTCGAAGTACTTCTGATATTCGTCCAAAGTAGTGGCTCCGATGCTGCGGAGCTCACCACGGGCCAAGGCGGGTTTTAATATATTGGCGGCATCCATGGCACCTTCACCTTTACCGGCTCCGACCAAGGTATGGATTTCATCGATAAACAGGATGATGCTGCCTTCGGCTTTGATTACTTCATTGACAACAGATTTCAGACGTTCTTCAAATTCACCTTTGTATTTGGCTCCGGCAACCAGTGCGCCCATATCCAATGAGAAGATTTGTTTGTTCTTCAAGTTGTCGGGTACATCACCTCGGATGATACGGTGTGCCAAGCCTTCAACAATGGCGGTCTTACCGGTACCCGGCTCACCGATTAAAATCGGATTATTCTTGGTACGGCGGCTTAATATTTGTAATACCCTACGTATTTCTTCATCACGCCCGATAACCGGATCAAGTTTTCCGCTGCGGGCAGCCTCATTCAAATTAATGGCATATTTGCTTAAGGATTGATAAGTGTCTTCACTGGATTGTGAAGTTACTTTTTCACCTTTACGTAGTTCTGCTATGGCGGAGCGCAGCTCTTTGTCTGTCATTCCCGCGTCTTTCAATATGGTAGCGACAGTACTCTTTACATTCAACAAGGCCAGGATAATAGCTTCCAGTGAAACGAATTCGTCACCCATCTCTTTGGAATACTGTACGGCTCTTTGTAATATCTCGTTGCTTTCACGGCTAAGGTAAGGTTCTCCTCCCGAAACCTTAGGCAGTGAGTCAATTTGCTTGTCGATGACCAATGCGATCTGCTGGGCGTTCATTCCCAATTTCTGGAAAATGAAGTTGGTGACGTTTTCACCTACTTTCAGTACTCCGGCCAACAGATGCACAGGCTCGATAGCTTGCTGTCCGCGGGCTTGAGTTACGTTCACCGCTTGTTGCACTGCCTCCTGTGATTTAATTGTGAAGTTGTTAAAATTCATATTGTATCTCCTTTCTAAATATTATTCAAATACCTATTGAAAACGTAACTGTCACTGCTTTGTTCAGTGGCTTTTGCGATTTCATTTGATAATCGTCAAATAGTTTGCCAAAAAGAAAAAGAAAGCTAATGAAGTAAAATAAGAAGACAAAATGGCAGGCTCTCCGGCTTTTAAATGAAAAAAAGTCCGAATTGTACACAAAAAGGCAGATAACTCTTTTTGCAAGCAGATGATAATTGCTATCTTAGCATCGAAATCATAAAATGAAAACGAGATGACAAATGAAATAAAGTTTGCAGATACTGTAATTCTGGTGGATGTAGCCTATGTAGACAGGGTGGCGGGTGATTTATCCAAACATTTTGGTGACGTGGTGGGCCGTAAGTTGCCGAAAGCGGATTTACCGGTGTTGTTGGAATGTCTGTCACTGGATAGTGGAATACCCTTGGGGGAGAATGCAGTTCAGGTATTATTTATTTATGACGAGGAAAGTAAGAAAATGGATGCTTTTCAGCCGTCGGATTTGGAAAAGGAATTAAATAACGTGGCTTTCAAAAGCCAGTTGGGAGAGTTTGCACTTTATTCTTTCGAACCATCGGATATGGCTAGTCGCGAAGAGTTGTTTCTGGAGTCTTTGAGAGTGGTGGTTGATGCAAAAGAGGTGAAACGGGTGATTATTGTCCCTGCCGAAGAAGAATATGGAGATAAAGTTCCTGCTATATTAAATAAGGTGGACGGAAAAGAAAAAATGACGGTATTCGGTATGAATCCTCCAACCAGTGAAGTCGCTTATCAGTGGGAGATGTTTGGATTCGCTGTTTTACAGTCGTTAGGAATTAAAGCAGACGAACTATAATCATTAAAAAACATGTCTGATTTCAGGTTAAGAGTATTCAGTAGTGTTGCGAAAAACCTCAGCTTTACAAAGGCTTCGCAAGAGCTGTTTATCAGTCAGCCGGCTATAACCAAGCATATTCAGGAATTGGAAACGATGTACCAGACACGCCTTTTTGAGCGAATGGGGAACAAGATCTTGCTGACTGATGCAGGCAGGTTGTTGTTGGAGCATTGTGAGAAAATTTTGGAAGATTACGGACGCTTGGAGTACGAGATGAACTTATTACGTAATGAGCATACCGGTGAGTTGCGCTTGGGAGCCAGTACTACAATTGCCCAATATGTGCTTCCCCCTTTGCTGGCCCGCTTTATCGAGAAGTTTCCGCAAGTGTCTTTATCACTTTTCAGCGGGAACTCCTCTGAGGTGGAAAAGGCATTGCAGGAACATCGTATAGATTTGGCACTGGTAGAGGGAAATACCCGGCAACCTAATTTGAAATATACTCCTTTTCTGCAAGATGAGCTGGTGGCTATCGTCCATACTCATAGTAAGTGGATGGATTATGATGAGATAACTTTGGATGAATTGAAAGAAGTTCCTCTTGTGCTTCGTGAAAGAGGTTCGGGAACATTGGATGTATTGATTACCGCTTTGCATAAACACAACATAAAGTTATCGGACCTTACTATCCGTATGCACCTGGGAAGTACAGAGAGCATTAAATTATTTCTGGAAAATAGTGAGTGCATGGGGATTTTGTCTATCCGGTCTATTAATAAAGAACTGTATTCAGGGAAGTTTAAAGTATTGGATATAAAAGACCTGGTGATGTTTCGTGAATTTGATTTTGTCCAATTGCAAGGGCAGGATACAGGGCTCCCGGCTCTGTTCATGCAATTTGCCAATCATTATAAGGAAAAGTTATAACTTATAATTAAAAACGATTAGATTGTTTTTGAAACATATATTACCTTTGCATCCCGAAATGGAGAAATAATGTTAAAAAGTAAAATATATGATTTCAGTAACAGCTTTACAGCAAAACAGCAAAACTATTTATGTAGGTTTGCTTTCCACGTTAACGGTCTTTTTGTTGATGGACTATATTCCGGTATTGGCTTCATTTTCCCAGTGGGTCACTCCCCCCGTATCTTTATTTCTGGGGTTGATATTTGCATTAGTTTGCGGACAGGCCTATCCTAAGTTCAATAAAAAGGTTTCTAAATATTTGTTGCAATATTCTGTAGTGGGATTGGGGTTCGGTATGAATCTTCAGGCTTCTCTGGCTTCCGGTAAGGAAGGAATGGAATTCACGATCATTTCTGTAATCGGTACAATGATTATAGGTATGTTTATAGGGCATAAACTTTTGAAGGTAGATCGTGATACGGCTTATCTTATCAGTTCGGGTACTGCAATTTGTGGGGGAAGCGCTATTGCTGCTGTGGGTCCTGTATTGAAAGCTAAAGATAGTGAGATGTCTGTGGCTTTGGCTACTATCTTTGTATTGAATGCCATCGCTTTGTTTATTTTTCCGGTGTTAGGCCATATGTTTGGGTTAGATCAACAACAGTTTGGTACTTGGGCAGCTATTGCTATTCATGATACGAGTTCTGTGGTGGGAGCAGGTGCGGCATACGGTGAAGAGGCGTTGAAAGTGGCGACAACAATCAAACTGACCCGTGCACTTTGGATTATTCCTTTGGCATTCGCTACTTCTTTTATTTTCAAGGGAAGCGGTAAGAAAGTAAGCATTCCTTGGTTTATCCTTTATTTTGTTGTGGCTATTGTTCTGAATACTTATGTGCTGGATGGTGTGCCTCAATTCGGGCAGGCTGTTTCCGGACTGGCACGTAAAGGATTGATTATTACCATGTTCTTTATTGGAGCTTCCTTGTCTATGGATGTATTGAAGCAAGTAGGTATGAAACCTCTGATTCAAGGTGTTGCTCTTTGGGCGGTGATCAGTCTTAGTTCATTGGCTTATATTCTACTTTTCTGATAGGGATTTATTAGAATATTAAAAAGTATGCGGATGATATGGATTGTCTGAAAAATCCTGTTATCCGCATGTTTTTTTATGAGAATATAATTTAGAAGTAATAGATGAATAATAGTACAGCGTTTACTCCAATGACAGTGAGGAATCCTTTCCATACATAAGGTAGCATTTCTTTTCTGCGGGAGGAAAAAAATATGGCATAGAACATATTCACTACGATGTTGCTGATGATAGCTTGCATGATACAGGCCCCTACAATGGTTGCCGGAATGTTTCCGCCTTGTAACAGGTTTAGTATGAAAGGAGTGATATCACTTAATCCTGTTGCAATGGAGAGAATACTCAAACCTCCTGTTCCTGCATAAACCAATGTATAGTGAGTCAGAAATGTAAATACTACAAATAATAAAGCAAAGATCAGAGCGACTTTGAATTCCAGTGGATTACTTTCCGTTTCCGTTTCTTCAATAACTTCGCGCTCGCCTTTTATAGTATGCTTTTTATGGATGAATATGCCGATGCCGGCGGCGGTTGCAGACATGATGAGCAGATAGGGGTAAATATTCAGAAAGATGGAAGTGCTGAATATAAGGATCAAAATCATGAAACGTAAGAACATCATGCTGACAGCAAGCATCATGGCAGATACATATTCCGGTATTTCATGCGCTTGTACCCGTTTGCATTTGCGGGCAAGGATGGAAATGGTAGCGGTGCTGCTATACAGACCACCGATAATGCCCGAAACCAAAGTGCCTGATTCGCGGAAAACATATTGCTTCAGCAGGTAGGACAAATAGGAGATACCCGATACGACTACAGTAGCCAGCCAAATGGTGTATGGAGTGAGATTGATACCCGGTATGAGAGGTTCCTTGGGTAGCATGGGCAAAATGATACCGCTGATAGCCAGAAATTTTGCCAGTGTGATCATTTCATCATTCTGCATCCGTTGTACAAGTTCTGTGAAGGTGTGTTTCATTTCTGTGAAAAGAAGCACGGTGACTACCATCATCACGTAAAACCAGGAAGGTTGTGTACTTATGATAGGAGCCATACAATAGGTGATAAGGGCGATGATGATTGTTGTCACTCCAAACACGTGGAACTGGGATTGCTTGACATAATAATTGATGCCCAGTAACATACCTAAAATTATTCCGCCTCCCATAAATAAATGCATTTCCTTAGGATCAAGTATATAGAGGAGATATCCCAAAATGCCGATAAAAGTAAAAGTCCGGTCTGTGCCGAAAAGCGTAGTTTCCCCCTCTCGTTTCAGGCTGATTCTCCGTTGGGATAAACCGATGAGTAAAGAGAACAAGGTCACCAGAATGAAAGTAACCAATTGCTGGGGAAGGTAATCGTACAACTTTTCCATAAATCTGTCAAGATTAGGTTGATGTAATAGGTTTTTCCTTTTAAACTGCATTGACTCCTCTGATGGATTCAAGTGGCTTTAAAACGCTTGCTTAAACTGGCTTTCTTCAAAAAGTCCTTTTAATTTATCATCACTTTTTATTTGGTTGATGATTGTGGACAGAACTCCTGCTTTAGGCAATTCTACCACAACGTCTGTTTTATATTTACCACCGCTCTGCCGGCTGTTTTCACAGACTACTTTTAAGTTAGCAGCCTCTTGCTGGGTAGCCATATGGATCAGATCTGAGAACTGTTCCCACTCTGCATTACCGAATTTTTTTTGAGACTTGGCAGCCATTTCCGCCTTTGCTTTGATCTGGCTGGTTATTGCAGTACGGGCTGCAATGACCGCCTTCTTTTTGGAGGCAGTGGCATCACCGCTCTGAGCTGATGCTGAGGCACGGAAGAAGTCTGCGTTTGTGCTATATGCATTTCCGGTACAAGGAGTACTTTGTGCCTGTGCCCATGTTGACATTCCAAGGACGAAGGCTAAAAAATAGATGAATTTATAATATTTCATAGTTGTAATTTTATCAATCTATTGCGAAGATAGAAGAATATTTGATAATATAAACAAGAAAAGGGAAAAAAAAGATTGAGCTTGCTTTATGAAATGATTATATTTGCAGAAATTAAATGAAAGGTTAGTATTCATGGAATCAACAACAAAACTCTATTCGTTAAATTACACAAACGCAAATACTTATTTATTTGCATTCGTGTTTATTGTAGGTAATGTGGTATTGCCGCAACTTTGTCATTTGGTGCATTTGGGTGGACCTGCTATGTTACCCATTTATTTCTTCACATTAATAGGTGCTTATAAATATGGATTCAAAGTGGGGATGTTGACGGCTGTTCTTTCTCCGCTTGTCAATAGCTTCTTGTTTGGAATGCCTTCTGTGACCATACTTCCGGCTATATTGGTAAAGTCGGTATTGTTGGCGTTGGTGGCGGGATATATGGCAGATCGTTTCCGTAAGATTACGATTCCTGCATTGCTGGGGACTGTTATGGCATATCAGGTGGTGGGTACCCTGATAGAATGGGCTCTTGTCGGTGATTTCTATTTGGCGGCACAGGATTTCCGGATTGGAATTCCGGGCATGTTGCTCCAGATTTTTGGTGGCTATGTTTTGTTGAAAGCTATTGCAAAAAGATAAGTTGTAAACATTTGATGTTATGCTGCAAATTGTGAAGCAGCCTGAAAATGGTGGCGCTGGCTATGTTCTGGTAGCTGTCATGGATGGAGATCCCGGTAAATGGATGACTTTGGTTTTTGATAAATCATTTAATAGTTAATAGATAAAATGACAGGCACATTATTATTTTTAGGATTAGGAATGCAGGAAATATTATTCATTGCATTGATTGTTCTTTTATTCTTTGGTGGGAAGAAGATACCCGAACTGATGAAGGGGTTGGGCAAAGGGGTTAAGAGTTTTAAGGAAGGGATGAACGGGGTGGAGGATGATATAGATGGAAAAGATAAGAAAGGGGAAACGAAAGAGTGACAAATGATGGAACAACAGCAGAAGATACTGACTTTTTGGGATCATCTGGAAGAACTGCGCCATGTCTTGTTCCGTATTGCAGTGGCTGTGGTATTTCTAATGTTGGTAGCATTCTTGTTTAAGGATGAGCTTTTTGCTATTGTTCTAGCGCCTAAGAATGCTGATTTCATTATTTATCGTTTTTTTTGCCGGATAGCTGATTTCATGGCTATGCCTTCATTATGTCCGGAAGTGTTTTATGTGAAAATGATCAATACCCAATTGGCGGCTCAATTCATTACTCATATGAGCGTGTCTTTTTATACGGGTTTTTTGCTGGCATCTCCTTATGTTATTTATCAGTTGTTCCGTTTTGTTTCGCCGGCTTTATACGAGAATGAAAAGAAATATTCTACCCGGATTGTAGGGTGGGGCTATTTTCTTTTTATGATGGGAGTTCTTTTGAATTATTTTTTGATTTTCCCTCTTACTTTCCGTTTTCTTGCTACCTATCAGGTCAGTATGGAAGTGGAGAACACGATTACTTTGTCTTCGTATATGGATACATTGATGATGATGAGCCTGATGATGGGGATTGTTTTCGAGATTCCTGTTCTTTGTTGGCTTTTTGCCAAACTGGGATTTCTTACGGCTGATTTTATGAAGCGGTATCGTCGTCATGCTATTGTTATTATTCTGATAGTTGGAGCTGTTATCACTCCTACGTCAGATGTCTTTACATTGATGATGGTGTCTGTGCC
>DXLM01000045.1:0-14253 GCA_019414725.1 Bacteroides sp. | reverse complement strand
GCCACACAGTAATGGATGATACCGTCTACTTCGTAAATAGGTTCGGCATGAGTTGTAGGATGGGACGTCTCAAAACATCCTCCTTGGTCAATGGCCACATCTACCAGTACAGTACCCTTTTTCATCAGTTTCAGCATAGGGCGTGTTATGAGGTGGGGAGCCTTTGCACCGGGGATAAGAACTGCACCGATTATCAAATCAGTTGTTGGCAGTTCTTTTTCTATATTGTGGCTGGACGAGAATAATGTTTTTACATTTTTAGGCATGAACTCACTCAACTGACGCAGGCGGGGTAATGAAATATCACAGATTGTGACATCAGCCCCTAATCCTGCAGCCATTAAAGCTGCATTGGTTCCTACAATGCCGCCGCCTAATACCAGCACTTTGGCTGGCTTGACACCGGGAACTCCACCTAGCAAGATGCCACGTCCTCCTTGAGGCTTCTCCAAAAAACGTGCTCCTTCCTGAGTGGACATTCGTCCTGCCACTTCACTCATGGGAATCAGCAGAGGCAGTCCGCCTTGTTTGTCTGTTACAGTTTCGTAAGCTAGGCATACTGAACCACTACGCATCATTGCCTCCGTTAATTCTTTGTCACAGGCAAAATGGAAGTATGTAAATACCAGTTGGCCCTTACGTACCAGGTTATATTCACATTCGATGGGTTCCTTGACTTTTATAATCATCTCGGCAATGGCGTACACATCTTCTATAGTAGGAAGGATACGCGCTCCGACTTTCTCATACTCTTCATCGGAAAATCCGCTGTTTATACCTGCGGTGTGTTGTATATACACCGTGTGACCTCTCTGTACCAACTCGTGTGCTCCTGCAGGGGTTAATGATACACGATTCTCGTTGTTTTTGATTTCTTTAGGAATTCCTACTATCATAATTGTCACATTTAAGGGGTTTGACTGCCTCAAAGATAACAAAATGTCAGAAAAGTAGGTTTTGTCTGGATATGTTTTTTTCGTAATAAATGTATGTTTAGCAACATTGTTTTAAGGGATATTCTGTTTTTTATTTGTAAGTTTGCGGAGAGATTCAAAATTTTTGTGATGAGTTCTCCATAAAATAAAGAAAATGACTTTACGAAATTATATAATCATAGCAGCTTTGGGCAGTGTTCTTGCTGTACGGGCACAGGAAGAACCGGCTGCTCCTGTATTCCGTCCTCCTTTTGATTTTCCGCTTATTCTGAGCGGTAATTTCGGTGAACTGCGTTCTAACCACTTTCATGGAGGAGTGGATTTTAAAACCCAGGGAGAGGTGGGAAAACCTATTCATTGCATTGCCGACGGATATGTGAGCCGTGTACTGGTTACTCCCGGAGGATATGGGCAGGCTATTTTTATTACGCATCCCAATGGATATACTTCAGTATATGGACATGTGTTGAAATTTGCTTCTGCAGTGGCAAAAGTGGTGGAGGAATATCAATATCGGCATGAAACTTTTGCTGTGGATTTGAAATTCGAGCCTCATCAGGTCAGTTTCAAAGCTGGAGAAATCATTGCTTTAAGCGGTAATGAAGGGTATTCTTTCGGACCGCATCTGCATATGGAGATACGCCGTACGGATACTGGTGAATTGATAGATCCCTTACAGTTCTATACCGATAAAATTAAAGACACTACTCCGCCACGTGCGTCAATGATTATGCTTTATCCGCAGCGGGGCGCTGGAGTTGTGGAAGGCTCACAAAGAAAAAAATCCATATCTGTTGCTTCTTTGGGACAACCGGTTTCTGCTTGGGGGAAAATAGCCGCTGGCATTAAGGCATACGACTATATGGATGGCACACATAATAATTATGGTGTGCGTTCCGTGGTACTCTATGTGGATACGACAGAAGTTTTTCGCAGTACGGTGGATGGCGTTTTGCCCGAAGAGAACCGGATGATTAATGCCTGGACAGACTATGAGGAGAATGTAAAGAGGCATAATTGGGTGATGCGCTCACAGATTCTTCCCGGAAATAGTTTGCGCATGTTACAAGCCAATGATGAAGGAGGGGTGGTTACGATTGATGAAGAACGTGATTATCATTTTCGTTATGAATTAGCTGATTTATACGGGAATAAGTCGACTTATCGTTTCATTGTGCGTGGCCGTAGGCAGCCGATAGAGGAATATCATCCGCAGGTAAAACATTATTTGGCATGGAATAAAGGTAATGTGGTTCAGGAACCGGGTATGGAACTGGTTATCCCCCGAGGAATGTTGTATGAGGATGTGGCACTGAACTGTCATGTGGTTAAAGATACAGCTGCAATATCTTACGAGTACCAGTTGCACGATGAGCCAGTAGCTTTGCAGGCTGGGTGCACGTTGATGATCGGGGTACGCCATCTTCCTGTAGAGGATACGTCGAAATATTATGTGGCCCGTAAGTGGGGAAAAAGGAAAGGTTCAGCAGGAGGAATTTATGAAAATGGTTGGATGAAGACTTCCATCCGTGAACTGGGAACCTATACCGTAGCTATAGATACTTTGTCTCCACGAGTGACCCCATTAAATAAGGCACAATGGAAGACAGGTAAGGTTCAGTTCAAAATAGGAGATGCGGAAACGGGTATTAAGGATTATAAGGTGAAGATAGACGGCGAATTTGCCTTATTCGGTTTCAGTTCCAAAAATGCGAAATTGTGGATGAAGCATCCTGAACGGTTAAAAAAAGGAGTCGCCCATAAATTGGAATTGGTGGTGACAGATTATTGTGGAAACGAAACAAAAGAGGAATATGAATTTTGATGGTAAAATAAGTATTATACACAATTAAAAAGTTATATATTAATGAAGAATAAACTGATTTTAGGTGCTGCCTTTCTATTGGCGGCAATAACAGAGAGTTTGGCATGCACTAACTTGATTGTAGGTAAGGGAGCCTCGGTTGATGGTTCTGTTATCGTTTCTTATTCCGCTGATTCATACGGAATGTTTGGCGAGTTGTATCACTATCCTGCCGGTATGCATGAAAAAGGAGCCATGCGTGATATCTATGATTGGGATTCGGGCAAATATTTAGGGCAAATAAAAGAAGCGCGTCAAACCTATAATGTGGTAGGTAATATGAATGAATTTCAGGTAACCATAGGTGAAACTACTTTTGGTGGACGGGAGGAATTGGTTGATTCTACCGGTATTATGGATTATGGAAGTTTGATTTATGTAGCTCTCCAGCGTTCTCGTACAGCTAAAGAAGCCATACAGGTAATGACGGATTTAGTAAAAGAATATGGTTATTATAGCAGTGGCGAATCATTCAGTATCGCTGATCCCAATGAAGTCTGGATTTTGGAGATGATCGGTAAGGGTCCCGGTGTGAAAGGTGCTGTATGGGTAGCAGTCCGTATACCGGATGATTGTATTGCCGCACATGCTAATCAGAGCCGGATTCATCAGTTCAATATGAATGACAAGGATAATTGTCTTTACTCTCCGGATGTGATTTCTTTCGCTCGTGAAAAAGGTTATTTTGACGGTATGAATAAAGATTTCAGTTTCTCGGCGGCATATAATCCTTTAGATTTTGGTGGTGTACGGTTCTGTGAAGCACGTGTATGGAGTTTCTATAATATGTTCAACAAGTCGGTGGGAGATACCTATCTTCCTTATATTCAGGGGGACAGCAAAGAACCGATGCCTCTTTATATCAAGCCTTCCCGTAAACTTTCAGTACGTGATGTACAAGCGGCTATGCGCGATCACTATGAGGGTACTCCACTGGATATAACTAATGATCCCGGTGCCGGTCCGTTTAAAACTCCTTATCGTCTGTCTCCCTTGAGTTTTAAAGTAGGAGATCAGGAATATTTCAATGAACGTCCCATTTCGACTCAGCAAACGGCTTTCACTTTTGTGGCACAGATGCGTGCTAACCTGCCCGATGCAATAGGGGGAGTATTATGGTTTGGAACAGATGATGCTAATATGACAGTGTTTGCTCCTGTATATTGTTGTTCGGATCGTATTCCTGACTGTTATAGCAGTAAAGAAGCCGACTGTGTAACTTTTTCATGGGACTCTGCATTTTGGATTTATAATTGGGTGGCCGATATGATTCGTCCACGTTATAGCCTGATGATTGATGATATGCGTGCCGTTCAAAATAATTTGGAAGATACTTATGCGAATGCACAGGCTGGCATTGAATCTTCTGCCATGAGCTTATATGAGAAAGATCCTGTAAAGGCAAAAGAGTTCTTGACTAACTATAGTTGCATGACAGCCGAATCGGCAATAGACAGCTGGAAGAAATTGGGCGAATTTTTGATTGTGAAGTATAATGACGGTGCTGTGAAAAAGATGGCAAAAGATGGAACCATACTTCGTCCTGAAACCGGTCATTGCGCTCCTTTGGTACGTCCGGGGTATCCCAAAGAATTTTTGGAAGAACTGGTAAAGGCCACCGGTGAACGCTATAAGATGAAATAGGATATATTTTTGTATGTTCTGAAAGTCTGATTAATTAGTGGAGGGGCAGGTTATGATCCTGCTCCTGTGCATAATAAGATAGTTTTTTAGATTGTATTCAGGATGCCTGGGAGCTTTCCCGACTGTTATATAGTAGTGTTTTTTTACCTTGTATGGTCTTCTGCTTTTTTATGACAGATTATTTTAGGGGGATAATCCTTTATATCTCTAATTTTCTTCTTTCAAATTTCTAGGATTTTTAATTTAATTCTTTTACATTTGTCAAGACGTAAAAATCGGATGTAATTATAAACCTTATAAATAACAAAAAATTATGGAAAATGAAGAATTGATAAAGCAAGTGACAGAGAAAGCAGAGAAATGGTTAACACCTGCTTATGATGCCGAAACACAGGCTGAAATTAAGAAAATGTTGGCGAATCCCGATAAGACTGATTTGATTGAAGCATTTTATAAAGATTTGGAGTTTGGGACAGGTGGTTTGCGTGGTATTATGGGCGTGGGCAGTAACCGTATGAATATTTATACGGTAGGTGCTGCTACTCAAGGTTTGTCCAATTATCTAAATAAAAATTTTAAAGATCTCGATCAGATATCTGTTGTGGTAGGTCATGATTGCCGTAACAACAGCCGTTTGTTTGCGGAAATTTCTGCCAATATCTTTTCTGCGAACGGTATTAAAGTATATTTGTTTGAAGATATGCGTCCTACTCCTGAAATGTCATTTGCTATCCGTCATTTCGGTTGCCAGAGCGGTATCAATATTACTGCCTCTCATAATCCGAGAGAATACAATGGTTACAAGGCTTATTGGGATGATGGTGCACAAGTATTGGCTCCGCACGATAAGGGTATCATTGATGAGGTGAACAAGATTTCATCGGCTACCGACATCAAGTTTGAAGGTAACAAGGATCTGATTCAGATTGTGGGCGAAGAGGTAGACAGCGTCTATTTGAATAAAGTGAAAACAATTTCTATTGATCCTGAAGTGATCAAGCGTCAGAAGGATTTGAAAATTGTGTATACTCCGATTCATGGTACAGGTATGATGTTGATTCCGCGTGCATTGAAGCAATGGGGATTTGAAAATGTACATACCGTGCCTGAACAAATGGTGAAGAGTGGCGATTTTCCGACTGTTGTCTCTCCGAATCCGGAAAATGCCGAGGCTTTGTCTATGGCTATTGATTTGGCTAAGAAAATAGACGCTGACATTGTAATGGCTAGCGATCCGGATGCTGACCGCGTAGGTATGGCTTGTAAAAATGACAAAGGAGAATGGGTGCTGATCAATGGTAACCAAACCTGTTTGCTGTTCTTGTATTATATAATAAAGAACCGTATTGCGATGGGTAAGATGAAGGATGATGATTTCATTGTGAAGACTATCGTTACTACGGAACTGATTAAATCTGTCGCAGACAAGAATCACATCGAAATGTTGGATTGCTATACCGGATTCAAGTGGATTGCACGTGAAATCCGTTTGCGTGAAGGCAAACAGCAATACATCGGAGGTGGTGAAGAAAGCTACGGATTCCTGGCCGAAGACTTTGTCCGTGATAAAGATGCTGTTTCTGCTTGTACATTGTTGGCGGAGATTTGTGCTTGGGCAAAAGACCAGGGCAAGACCTTGTTCGAAGTTTTGCTTGATATTTATGTGGAGTATGGTTTCTCAAAAGAAACTACTGTGAATGTTGTGAAACCAGGAAAGAGCGGGGCAGAAGAGATTAAGGCAATGATGGAAAACTTCCGTTCTAATCCTCCGAGAGAAATAGGCGGTTCTAAGGTTGTTCTTGTCAAGGACTTTAAAACTTTGAAGGTGACTGATGGTAACGGGAATATAACAGAAATAGATATGCCGGAGGCTAGTAACGTATTGCAATATTTTACGGAAGATGGAACTAAGATTTCAGTTCGCCCGTCAGGAACAGAACCTAAAATCAAATTCTATGTGGAAGTAAAAGGTGAAATGGGTTGCCACAAATGTTTCGATGCCGCTAATGCAGCTGCTGAGGAAAAGGTGGAAGCCGTAAGAAAATCACTGGGAATTTAATCGAGTATAAGCATCGGGCGAAAGTCTGAGAGAATATTCATAAATAAAAGAAGGGGTGGTGGAGATGTATTTCTCTATCCCCCTTTTCTTTTATTTCCGTGCCATTTATATCAAAATCTACACTTCTTTGTTTATTTTTTGTTGTAACTTTGCCTTCTGTTTTAAATAAGGTAAAAGATATGATGTGGTTACTTCTGGCATTTCTCTCGGCTGCATTGCTGGGATTCTATGATGTATTTAAGAAACAGTCGTTGAAGGACAATGCGGTTATTCCGGTATTATTTCTGAATACGTTGTTCTCTAGTTTGATATTTCTTCCTTTTATTGTATTGTCAGTGTGGAGGCCGGGAATATTGGAGGATTCTATTTTTTATGTGCCTGTTGCAGGGTGGGAGGTGCATCGTTATGTAGTGTTGAAATCTGTTATTGTCCTTTCGTCGTGGATATTGGGATATTTTGGGATGAAGAATCTGCCTATCACAATTGTGGGACCTATAAACGCTACTCGTCCGGTGATGGTGTTGGTGGGAGCTTTAGTGGTCTTTGGTGAGCGATTGAATTTTTACCAATGGATTGGTGTGCTGATGGCTGTCTTCTCTTTTTTTATGCTGAGCCGCAGCGGAAAGAAAGAGGGAATAGATTTCAAACATAATAAATGGATTTATTATGTGGTAATGGCAGCTGTGTTGGGAGCGGTCAGCGGGCTTTATGACAAGTATCTCATGGCGCCTGTCGATCAAGGAGGTATCGGACTGGATAGAATGATTGTACAGTCATGGTATAATATCTATCAATTGTTTATGATGGGAGGTGTTTTGATGTTGTTATGGTGGCCGAAGCGCAAATCTACCACTCCGTTTCATTGGCATTGGTGTATTATTCTGATATCTATTTTTCTGTCGGCAGCTGATTTTGTTTATTTCTATGCCTTAAGCTTGGATGGTTCAATGATTTCCATAGTATCTATGGTAAGGCGTGGCAGTGTGCTTGTTTCTTTTCTATTTGGTGCAATGGTATTCCGTGAGAAGAATCTTAAAAGCAAGGCTGTGGATTTGGCACTGGTACTTATTGGTATGATATTTTTGTATTTGGGAAGTCGGTAAGCAAAAAAGACGGGGTGTGACTCATCGTGCATACCCCGTTATTTTTGATTACTCTATAATGATTTTATATTCTACATCAAACGTTTCTTTTGGTTCCAATTTCTGTATCCATTCACGGTCCTTTAATTCGCCCGAATACCCTACAGAATCGCAACTTCCATACCATGGTTCAATGCAAACAAATGGGCAATCGGGATGTGTCTTGGTAGGAGACCACAAAGCTACCAATGGAGAATTAAATTCCAAACTGATATGGGGCTTTTTCTTTTTATCCAGTAAGGTTATTTTTTTCAGTTGTTTATTGTCAAAAATATAAGTGTCACAATCAAAAGTATGAATATCAATTGGCATCAGCCCTTCTTTGTTTAATTTTAGTACATGACGTTCTGGTGATACGCACCCCTTTTCGGTTGGCATGATATATTCTAAGTCAGACTTTCGGTCAAAAACAAAGAAGCCACGATCCTTTGTAGCAGCATCGAACTCGGGGAAATAGAAAGCTGGGTGTGCTCCAATCTGGAAATACATATCCATGGCTCCCAGATTTTCTACACGCCATTTTACGGTGATTTTATTTTCTTCCAATAAATATCCCACCAGCAGGCGGAAGGGAAAAGGAAACTTGCCCAATGTATCAGGAGTGCTTTCCAACCAATATACAGCTCCTTTGTCTTCTTTATAGGTTAGTTTGAAGTCCATATCACGTGCAAAACCGTGTTGTCCTATTTCATAAGTATTTCCGGCATGACGGTATTTATTGTTCCACACACGTCCTACTATAGGGAAAAGGACAGGTGAACGCCGTCCCCAAAATTTAGCGTCGCCCTGCCAAAGATATTCTTTGCCATCCTTTTTGATACTTTGAAGCTCGGCACCATGCTTGGCTATTTGTACAGTCAGGATAGAATTAGATAGTGTTTCCATGTTTCTTCGTTTATAAATTCTTTTTTCAAAGGTAGGGATGTTTCATGACATGACAAAGTGAATCTTCATCTTTGTGTAAATTTTATCTAAAAGGCTGTTTGGGTCAAATAAATTTTAATAAAAGTATATGGTTGTGTTTATTTTTGCTTATGTTTGTCAATAAGCTATGAAGGAGGATAAGATGGAGAACATACATTTGATATTTAAATTTTTATGGTATAGTGTATTATTTTGTATATGGGGAGTATCTTGTACAAGTTCCGGAACTTATAAAAAGACCCAAATGGATATCTATATGCAGTATTATGATTTTATAATTGATTCATTGTCAAAAAATCCTAGTTATGTATGTACCCGGACTGCCAGGCAAATGTCGGTTGCCACAGATAGTGTGGCGTATTACCATTATCTTGTTCTTTTGGCAAAAGCATATATGTTTAAATCCGAGATGGATTCGGCTAAACTTAGCATGGATAGAGCGGAAGTATTTTGCGAAGGAGCTGAACCGTCATCGTTAATTAATGATTTGTATGCTGAGATTTACAATATGCGGGGTAATGTATGTGCTCGTCAAGGGTTGACAGATTCTTCAGTGGTATGTTTTCAAAAAGCATTTGATTATCGTTTGAAGGGTAGTAACAGAGATATGCTTCATGATATTTCTATTAATTTGGCTGATGCTTTTGTCCGTACCGGTCATTATGATAAAGGCGCGATGTGGTATCGTAAAGCTTTGTCTTACTGTGATTCATTGAAGATTCCTGAAGAAAAACGTTTTCCTGTTTATTACGGATTGGCACAGGTTTATATGGAACTTCGTGATTTTACGTCTTGTGATCATTACTATGAACTGGCTGCCCGGCAATATGATAAGATGCTTCCATTTGAGAAACATATTTATTTAAATAATCGTGGTAATTCTTATTATTTTCGTGCTGATTATCCTAATGCTTTGGAATTTTTCAGAAAATCATTATTGTTAGCTCGTTCTTATCCGGATATGATTTTTGAGGAACATCTGACTGAAATGAATTTGGGAGAAACTTTTCTATTGATGAATCAGGTTGATTCTGCCGCATACTATTTAAACCTTTGCAGTGATTTTTTTCGTTCTATCGAAAATCAGACGGCTCTCTATTATTTGGATACCCAATTGATTGAACTTGCCTTGAAGCAGAATAATTTGTCTTTAGCACGTAAACGTATGTCTGAGGCTATACAGCCTGATTATGTGGAACCGAATATGCAGCATATCCGTAACCGTTACCTGCAACATTATTTTGAAGAGGTGGGGGATTTCAAACAAGCCTATTATTATCAAATGGAAAATCAGCGTATTGATGATTCTACACGTAATGAGCGTATTAAAATGCGTACAGCTGAAATTGATCTGAAATACAGTCAGGACACCACGCTGATGAAGCAGAAAATTTTTATCCAGCAAAAAGAGAATGAAGTACTGGCGCTGAATCAGACGCTTTACCTGTGGATGTTTGCCTGCATCTGTATTTTGGGGCTCGTTGTTTTTGTTTACATGTACAACAAGAGACAGCGTTTCCTGCTGCAAATGAAAAGTCAGAATATGATTGCCACTTTGCGTATGGAGAATATCCGTAACCGGGTTTCCCCCCATTTCATTTTTAACATTCTGAACCGTGAGATGGGAAACTACACCGATGAGCAGGCCGGAAATATGCGTGGGTTGGTAAAGCTGATGCGGCGCAACCTGGAACTGACCGAACAGCTGTGCGTTACCATGGCCGAGGAACTGGACTTTGTCAATACGTTTATCAACCTGGAACGTGAAGCATTGGGAGATAGCTTTATACTGTCCACATCCATAGATGCTGCCATCCATCTTGACCAAGAAATACTTCCTTCCATGATGATACAGATTCCGATAGAAAATGCCATCAAGCATGCCCTGAAGGACAAAGAGGGGATGAAAAGACTGTGGATTGATATCAAGAAGACCGGGGAGGGAATCTGCGTCAAGGTGCGTGACAATGGGGGAGGTTACCGGATAAACAGTGCCAACCATGGTACAGGCACCGGTATAAAAGTGATTCTTCAAACCATACAGTTGTTGAACGCCAACAATAAAAAGCATATCGACATATCCATAACCAATGTGCAGCTGGAAGACGGAGAAACCGGTTGCGAGTTTGCTGTCTTCCTGCCCCAAGGCTATGATTATAATTTGAAAAAGATGGTTTAGTTGTTATTTTTGCTAGGATAGTGTCCGAAACGGTCGCTATAGTTCCATAACCGGAGTGTCGGGTTTGTGCGTTAAAACATGTTTTAATACTTTTGTTCCGTTAATAACTAAAGCAGGATTGTTTACTATGGATAAACTATACAGGGTCGTAATAATTGATGATGATGAGTTCTCTGCGGACAATCTTTGTCTGGAGTTGAAGAAATATAACAGGCTGTCTATAGACGGGATGGCACGTAACGGTGCGAATGGCCGGAAACTGCTGGAAAAAGTTCATCCGGACTTGCTGTTTCTGGACGTGGAATTGCCGGACATGAAGGGCATGGAACTGCTGGAACAGCTAAGGGGGGCAATCACTTGGAATATGCAGATTGTGTTCTATACAGCTTATGATAAGTACATGATTTATGCTATTCGTGGAGCAGCTTTCGACTACTTGCTGAAGCCTATAGACAAGAAGGAGCTGGAAGGGATCATTGACCGCTTCATGAAAAAGGCGGAAGAGTCGGCAGCCGCATCTTTGGTTATCCCTCCGCGTGTGTATTCGGCCGGCGAGCATACTTTTATGATATCCACACCCATCAATGACTTGCGCATTCTGCGCTCCATTGACATCGGTTTTTTCCGTTATAACTCCGACCGGAAACTGTGGGAAGTGGTGCTGAACAACCAGCTGCCTTTGCTGCTGAAGAAAAATACTACGGCCGATCATATCAAGGGATATGACTCCTGCTTCGTCCAGATCCATCAGTCGTATATCATTAATATCAATTATCTGATGATGATTAAGGAGAACCGCTGCGTCATGTTTCCCCCGTTTGAGAATATTACGGAACTTCAGGTTTCCAAGAAGTTCAGAAAAGAATTGCAGGATAGGTTTTATTTGTTGTAGTGAATCTATTGATGACGTTGAAAATACAAGTTTATAGAAAGTGATTTTAAGTCACAGTGGAAAAGCAGGAGTCGTGAGATTGCTGCTTTTTTTGTTTTTAGTGCTTAATTTTCCCTTTGCGGTATATGGAAATGAGGCTATATAGTCGTTAATTTAGATAGAATAGTATGCTTGTTAGGCTGTTTGATACTTTCTCTTGGTTTTGTGAATTTGTAAAATGACGTTAATTGTTTTTCTTTGAAGCCGCATAAGGTTAAAAAAAGACATGTATATGAATGAAGTAAAAAAAGTAATATTGTTTTTATTATGCTGTGCTATACCTTTTAGTTTTTATGCACAGAAGGCGCGCCAAAATGCTGTAACAAAGAAATGGGGATATGAGCAGACCGAAAATAAAGGATGGTGGGAAAATTCAAAATATAGGGGTAATTCTATGTTTGGTGGATGGGATGCGGCTTTAGTAAATCAGGATTATGAGATAAATTGGTTGATTTCTCCACAATATGAAGGGGTGACCAAGAGATTTACAGAAAAGTTGGCAGGAGTAGTTTTAGGAGGAAAAGTAGGTTTTATAGACATACACAACCGTTTTATAATTAAACCGCAGTTTGAAAATGCAGATGATATTCATGGATTTAATTTAGGACTGTCTGCGGTAAAGAAGAATGGCAAGTTTGGCTTTATAAATAAAAAAGGAGAATTTGTCATTGAACCTCAATTTGATTACGCTGATAATTTTAGAGATAACATGTTGGCTACAATCAAGCAAGAGGGTAAGTTCGGGGCTATTAATTTAAGGGGAGAAATCGTTGTTCCATGTAAATATATTCTAGAAGAAGCAATGATAAGCGTTCCTATATCCAATAAGGTATATCGCCAGAAACAAGAAGAAGTGAAAAATGCGAAAGGGAACGGTGATTTTGATGATTTGCTTGATAAAATCGCTGAATGTAGCAGAGAGGTCAATGAAAAAATTAATAATCCTGGAGCAGAAGTTATAACCGATTCTCTCAGAATAAGGGAAGATAATGGTAAAATGGGCCTTGTAGTGGGAGGACAAACTGTAATTCCTACAGAATATGAGGAGCTTATAATAGCAGAAGATGGATTTGTTCTTGCTTGCAAGCAGGATAAATGGGGGGCTTTGGATATATATGGGCGTACTATATTGCCTTGTGTTTATCAATGGGTATATTATGATGTATCGGCAAAGGTCTGGATTGCCAAAAGTCTTGCAATGGGGCTATATAATAGTCAAGGTGCTTTATTACTACCGGGAAGGATTGATTATATAGGTAGTTTTGTGGATGGCAAAGCACCTGTTTGGCTGAATTCCGTACTCGGTTGGATAGATACGAAGGGACAACTCTCTGATGGCTTTGCAGAGGATGTGACAGAATCCTTTTTGAAAGAAGAAAAAAAGGGAGTGGCAGGTGCTTGGGGTATGTTTAATTTATTGACAGATTTGATTCCGGACTATGCCATGGCCCACTATTATATGGGAAAAGGGCAAGTGACTGATGGCATTTATTCTAAAGGAATGGAGCATCTGAAGATAGCGGCAGAATTGGATCCGGATAATGGAGAAGTAGCGTTAGCGCTGAAGCAAGCCAAAAAGGACAAGAAGAAAAGAACGTTGAATACGATTGGTTACATTGCAAGTGTGCATAATGATTTGGAATCTACAAACTCTAATTCTTTTAAAGATGAAAGCAGGAATCAAAATAAGCCTTCATCCGGAATTAATCTGGGAGTTTCTATGGATGAGGTAGATGCCCTTGGTGGGTCTACAGCTACTGCTATAGCAGGAGGTAGTAATCATTGTGGTTTTTTGAAATATGTGTTAGAAGATCTTGAAGAAAAGATTCAGAAGAATACGGGCGAATTGATGGGAGAGTATTATCGGAAAGTGAAGGATGAATATTTGCAGTTTGCCGGTAAAGAAGGGTGTGAACAATAATATATAATTAAAGAATAGAATTATGAGAGTAATGAATGTGAAATTTGTCGGTAGAATCATTATGACGGTTCTTTTTGTATTCATCTGTATTGGAGCGCACGCAGATGATGCCCCTTTAAAATATGAGATAGAGGGAGAAGGAGTAGGTGCACAAGGTACTTATTTGGTAAAAGTGACAGTAATCCAGAAGAAAAGTAAATTGGATGCCGATGTGATCAAGAAGTGTGCAGTTCATGGGGTGCTTTTTAAAGGATTTTCCAGCCAGACTTCACGCACCCGGCAGAAACCTTTGGCAGGAAGTATGGTGGTAGAACAGCAACATCAGGATTATTTTGATGTCTTTTTCCAAAAAGGAGGTTCTTACATGAATTTTGCCAATATGGTAGGAGAGAATCTTTCAGTGGTGAAGATGGGAAAGCAGTATCGAATTTCAGCAGTGGTTTCCGTTGCGAAAGACGCCCTCTATCAAGAGCTGGTATCAGCCGGAGTTATTAAAGGACTAAATAATGGATTTTAGCTTATGTATAAGAGGTTGATTGTTACTTTTCTGATACTGGCTGACGGATTATTGTCTGCTTTTGCCCGGCAGGCTCGTGATGTGATTAATCTGAATAATGGTAACTTGTATCATTGAAATTAGACTATGAATTTTAA